>JACPIY010000107.1 GCA_016187835.1 Deltaproteobacteria bacterium
ACCCAATCTTCTTGCAATCTGCTTTATTATTTGCATTCGATCTTTTTCTCTTTCTGCCTTCTCAGCATCTTCCCTCGATAGATATTGATTACTCGTATTATCTTCGACAAGTTTACCGTCCCTGTCGTATATGCGGAGGATGAGCTTGGGTTCGACAAGTTTCCCTCCAGAGGCAAAGACATTAAATGCTTTTACCATCTCTATAAGGGAGACTTCAGACCCGCCAAGTGCAAGAGAAGGATAGGGATTTAAATGGGATGTAAAGCCGAATTGCTTTGTATAATTCACAGCATAATTTGGATCAATATCCAAAAGAATCCTAACGCTCGCCAAATTTCTTGATTTTGCCAGCGCCTCTCTTAATGAGATCGGTCCCAGGTAACTACCATCATAGTTTTGTGGAGCCCAGTTTTTAATTGCTACGGGCATATCATAAACGATTGTTGTCTCAGTATATCCCTTGTCTATAGCAGCGGCATATACTAGAGGTTTAAATGAAGAACCAGGCTGCCTCGAAGCTTGCGTAGCCCTATTGAATTGAGACTCGAAAAAATCAAAACCCCCAACGACGGTTTTAACTAATCCTTTTGTATCCATAGCTAAAAGCGCACCCTGGAACTGAGGTGCAATGTCTAAAGATACGTAATAACTTCCTTCTTCCTCCCTTTTTACATTTACTTTAACTACATCACCTACACCCAGCTTAAAAGGAATCAAACTAATTCCATCGTATCCATTTAATGGAGCATAATTTGTAGATAATGGGAAGGATAAATTTTCTAAAGGCTTACCCAGAGGAGAACTCACTCCAAAGCGAAGCTTGCCCTCCCACTTCCCTATTGCTATTTTTGCCTTAAAAACGCTTGGCGGAATCTCGTCCGCGACTTCGGTAACTACGGCCTCATACGAGCTTCCTATGTCAATCTTATCAATATTAGGTGAGCTTCTAAAATTGTCTATCTCTTTCTTAGTGTTAAGATGTCTAAGTACAATCTTTCTTCCACGCCTCCCTGCAAGGTCTAGAATTCCTCGTCTTAAAGACCATTGAGCCGACAGGCTTAAATCAACATCAAGTGTAGTAAATACAGTGTAGCCTCCGTTAATAAAGGCTTGAGTGCCAAACTTGTTTTCTAAGTATTGTCTTACAAGCTCTACAAAATACGGAGCAACCTGATTATTTATGTCTCTCTTGGGAACGATTTTAATCTGATATTCATCGGCTTTCCTTCTTTGTTGATCTGTAATTAGACCCTCTTCTTCCATTAATTTCAGTACAAGTCTCTGCCTGCTTATCGACCTATCAAGATACTTGCGGGGAGAGTAGTACTCCGGACGCTTTGGGAGTCCGGCAAGAAGAGCCGCTTCAGCCAGATTTATGTCCTTTGCCGATTTGCCAAAGTAGCTCGTACTCGCCGCTTCGACACCGTAATTACCGTCTCCAAGATAAATATGATTGAGGTAGATGTAAAGAATCTCCTCTTTTGAAAGATTATTTTCCATTCTGTAGGCAAGTATTGCCTCTTTGATTTTTCGAGATACGCTCTTTTCCGGGGAGAGAACGAGATTTTTTGCAACTTGTTGAGTAATCGTACTCCCTCCCTGAACTATCTCTCCTTCTCGAATGTTTTTTATGAGTGCGCCGACAACTCGTTTAAAATCAACGCCCTCGTGTTCAAAAAAGCGCTTATCTTCGACTGCTATAAAGGCATTTCGGACGTGCTTAGGAATCTCCTCTAATTGTATGAGTTTTCTTTTTTCAGCAGTAAAATCGGCTATGAGCCTGCCATCGAAAGAATAAACCTCGGTTATAAGACGGGGTTTATAACCTGTGATCTTTGTAAGATCTGGAAGGTCATGAGTAAAATACCAGTAAGCTAAATAGAGCGATAATAAAGATATGGACGTAAAACCAATTAGGGCGTACGCCAGTACTTTAGCTTTATTTCGTCTAAGTTGAAGGTTTATTCTCTTCTGTTTTCGTGCCATATTTTTAGGGTTAATTTAAGAATAGCAAGCACATTATGCTTTTAAAAGTCAAAATTTCTCTTCCCAATCTTATTTAAACATTACAAGTTAAGTTAATTATCTGTTATTATAACAAACTATGGAAGAAATAAAAAATCAATACTCCGAAACGTTTGATAGCTACATTCGTAATGTTGATGATCAGGAACTTAAGGGAGTACTCCTTAAGCTCAAAAACGAGATGCGAAAGCCAGACACTTCTTGGGAGATCATAAAAACGGTTCTTCAGTCCTTATTAAATAAGAATAAAGAAACACTCATAGAAATACTTCCACTTATTTTAAAGTAGCAGTTACGAGATTTGTTATACCGGTTTTGGGTTTGAATTAAATCTTACGGGGCTTTCGTTTATTTGTCTTTCCTCACTCGCATCATTATTATTATAGTTAAAAAATAGTGTCGCCAAGATAAAATTATGAACAACTTATCCACAGTGAACAGTGTATTGGATTTAATCGGACGAACACCAGTAATAAAGCTTAATAAAGTTGTCCCGAAAAGAGCAGCCACGATTTGGGCAAAGCTCGAAAACCTCAATCCAGCAGGAAGCATAAAAGAAAGAATATGCCTAAAGATGATTGAAGTAGCGGAAAAGGAACGCAAAATCATCCCGGGGAAAAGCGTGATCGTCGAACCCACGAGTGGTAATACGGGAATCGGGCTTGCCCTCGTTTGTGCAGTAAAGGGATATAGGTTGATACTTACGATGCCAGATGATATGAGTTTGGAAAGAAGGCTTCTTCTTGGTGCCTACGGAGCAGAGCTTATCCTTACGCCCGCTGCAGAAAAAATGGAAGGAGCCGTCCAAAAAGCCGAGGCAATCGTTCGTGAAAACCCAAACGCATTTATGCCTCAGCAGTTTAAAAACCAGGCAAACCCAGATATGCATATATTAACTACAGGGCCAGAGATATTAGAGCAGATTCCGGGAGAGATCCATGCATTTGTTGCCGGAGTTGGAACTGGCGGAACAATTACAGGAGTTGGTGAAATACTGCAAAAGCGATTCCCCCACATACACATAGTTGCAGTAGAGCCTGCCGAGTCAGCCGTACTTTCTGGTAAAAAGCCAAATGTGCACGACATACAGGGAATAGGAGCAGGGTTTATTCCCGAAATTCTTAATACAAGAATCTATGATGAAGTAATAACAATAACCGGGAGGGAAGCAAAGGCATTTACAAAGTTCATTGCCAAAGAAGAAGGACTTCTTGTTGGCATCTCGGCAGGAGCCGCCGGGCTTGCGGCGGTGAGAGTAGCAGAAAACCTAGGTCAGGGAAAACAGGTTGTGACGATATTCTGCGACACTGGAGAAAGATATTTGAGCACCGAGGTCTTTAGTGAAAATGAATAAAATAATAGGAGTGTAATTCGTATTGAAAAGTGTTTTATGTGTGCTATCATTTTTTAAACAACAATTTAGGTTTAAAATGAGGAGAATGTGAGCAGTCAGCTTTTTAAAAACTTAATTTTATGGTTAGTTATCTTTGTAGCCATAATTGCCTTATATCAGCTAATCCATACCCCCCAAAGCAATTATAAAGAAATCACTTATAGCGAATTCTTAAAAAGTCTCGAGAACGGGGAAATAGAAAAGCTTGAATTTAAGGGCGAAGAAATAAAAGGAACCTATAGAGGCGAGCTCCAGCAGGGCTTCAGGACCACGGGCCCTGCAAACGATGAACTTATTAAAACCCTAAGGGAAGCAAACGTAGCCTTTAGCTTTGCAGCAACAAGAGAAGGTTCTTTAACAAACATACTCTTTAACTGGGCCCCGCTTATTCTTCTAATCGTCATTATGGTTTTATTCATGCGTCAGATTCAAGCAGGCGGAACAAAAGCCATGTCATTTGGGAAAAGCCGCGCTCGAATGCTTACAGAAAACCAGAATAAAACCACATTCAAAGACGTTGCAGGAATCGATGAAGCAAAGGAAGAGGTTCAAGAAATCGTAGAATTCTTAAAAAACCCGAAAAAATTCACTCGCCTCGGTGGACGCATACCGAAAGGCGTTCTTCTCGTCGGACCACCGGGAACCGGGAAAACACTTCTTGCAAAAGCTATTGCAGGAGAAGCAGGCGTTCCTTTTTTTATAATCAGCGGAAGCGATTTCGTTGAGATGTTCGTAGGAGTTGGCGCATCAAGAGTAAGGGACCTTTTTGTACAGGCAAAACGTCACACTCCTTGCATTATATTCGTTGATGAACTTGATGCCGTCGGACGGCACCGCGGGGCAGGCCTAGGCGGAGGGCACGATGAAAGGGAACAAACCCTTAACCAGCTTCTCGTTGAGATGGATGGATTTGAAGCTAACGAGGGAACAATAGTTATTGCTGCAACCAACCGTCCCGATGTTCTCGACCCCGCTCTTCTTCGTCCCGGAAGGTTTGATCGTCAGGTGGTTGTACCAAGACCCGATGTAAGAGGAAGAGAAGAAATACTCAAAGTTCATACAAAGAATACGCCATTAAATGAGGACGTTACTCTTGGTCTAATAGCACGCTCAACGCCTGGTTTCTCAGGTGCAGACCTTCAAAACCTCGTGAATGAAGCTGCGCTTCACGCAGCACGTTTGGGAAGAGTACAGATAACTATGGAGGACTTTGAGTACGCAAAAGATAAGGTTATTATGGGGGTTGAAAGAAAGAGTCTCATTATAAGCGATAAAGAAAAAAAAATCACCGCATATCATGAAGGCGGGCACGCACTTGTTGCAAAACTCACTCCGGGGACGGATCCTATTCACAAGGTAACCATAATTCCACGGGGTCTTGCCCTTGGCGTTACCCAACAACTCCCCATAGAAGACAAATATACTCTTTCTAAGGGGTATCTTAACAACACAATTATGGTACTCCTTGGTGGTCGGGCAGCGGAAGAAATAATATTTGATGAAAAAACCAGCGGCGCTGGAAACGATCTTGAAAGAGCAACGGACATTGCAAGGAAGATGGTATGCGAATGGGGAATGAGTGATAAGGTAGGACCAGTAACATTTGGCAAACCTGATGAACAGATATTTCTTGGCAAAGAGCTTTCTCGTCATAAAGACTATAGTGAAGCAACAGCAATGGAAATTGACGATGAAATAAAAAAAATAGTCACAGAGAATTACAAAAAAGCTAAAACAGTTCTTGAAGAAAACGTAGACCTGCTCCATAAACTGGCCGAAGTGCTACTTGACAAGGAAGTGGTTGACGGCAAAGAACTTGATGAACTCGTGAAAGAGGTAAGACCGGAGTATCCGTCTTGGGAGGGGGGAATTGGACAAAAAGGGACGGTGGCTCTACGAACCAAGAATATTGAGAATTCATAAGAAGCAAAAGAGTATTTATTTGAGAACGGCTAAAATTAGTTACTAGACTTATTTCTATTGATACATAGTTCCATTTTATACAGATAATAAGGAATGCCTATTCAGCCTAGACACCTGCAAGATAACAAAGCTTTAGGCAAACAAGACGTATTCTGCTCTAAGCAAATGAGATATAAACTTATATGTAGAGATAAGGAAATGATTCTCGGACAAAGAACACATATTATGGGTATACTCAATGTAACACCGGACTCATTTTACGACGGTGGAAGGTACTCTAAACTCTATGACGCTCTAAAGCAAACGGAAAAAATGATAAGTGAAGGGGCAGACATCATTGATATAGGAGGAGAATCAACAAGACCAGGGTCTTTTGGGGTTTCGGAGAAAGAGGAACTAAATCGCGTGATTCCTGTAATAAAAGAGGTAATGAAACGATTTGATATTGTGCTATCAATAGACACAACTAAAGCAAAAGTGGCGGAGGAAGCTTTGAGTCAGGGAGTCTCAATAGTGAACGATATAAGCGGGCTAAAATTTGACCCTAGAATTGCTGAGGTAGTGGCAAGGTATAGAGCAGGACTCGTTTTAATGCATACTACATCTCGTCCACACGATATGCAAAATAAGACTGAATATAATTCAATTGTTCATGACATAGTTCAATCACTTCGCGGATCAGTGAAATTAGCTGAGGAAAAGGGAGTTCACTCAGAGAGCATAGTGATTGACCCCGGTTTTGGTTTCGGAAAAACCCCTGATCAGAACCTCATGCTCCTCAAGCATCTTAGAGAACTACTTGTGCTAGAAAAGCCCATACTTATCGGAACATCACGAAAATCCTTTATAGGCAGGGTCCTTGGAGGTTCTCAGTTGCCAGAAGAAAAGCTCGCAGGAACTGCCGCTACCATTTCAATAGCCATTATGAACCATGCCTCAATTGTCAGGGTTCATGATGTGTTTTATATGAAAAATGTAGCTCTGATGACGGATGCGGTTCTTAACGTAAATTAGAAGTGCTAATTAAATACATTTAAGTAAGGTTAGAGTATAACCTATGTTTGATGCTTTTTCTAATTTCAGGTACCTACAGGATATTTTAGATATTATAATTGTTGCTTTAATCATCTACTATATACTGAGTCTAATTGAGGGAACACGTGCAGTTCAGATGCTCTCCGGTCTTGGGGCTCTTTTTGTGCTTTATTTTGTCTCTCAAAGGTGGGAACTTTTCACACTCAACTGGATATTAGGCCATTTTCTTAGCTCTATAATTCTGATCGCAGTTATACTATTTCAAAGTGATATTCGCAGAGCCCTTACTGCCCTTGGTAAAAATCCTCTTTTCCTAAAAATATCTCCGGGAAAATCAGAGGAGCTTGTTGTTGACGAAATTGTAAAGTCAACGAGCTTCTTAGCAAACCGTCAAATTGGAGCTCTTATTGCTATTGAAAGAGCAAACAGCCTTGCAGATTTTGTCGAGATTGGAATGAGAATTGATGCATGGGTATCAAGAGAGCTGATTATAAGCATATTCAATACTTCCTCTCCACTGCATGACGGTGGAATGATAATAGGAAGAAATAAGATACTGTCTGCAGGCTCTTTTTTTTCCCTTGCTACCGACCCTGACCTTGAAAGGGAACTCGGGACGAGGCATAGAGCCGCAATAGGTCTCTCAAGAGAGACGGATGCCATTGTCGTCGTGGTCTCAGAGGAGACCGGAACAATATCCCTTGCTTCAGAAGGGAATTTAACAAGGGGGCTTGATGCAACTTCGCTCAACAACCGTCTTCTTGAGCTTCTTGAGATAAGGAGACAACTAATTGAAAAACATGGTCTTTTTGATCGCATTCTGAGAAGGAAGCGAGTTGAAAAAAACAGTGCTTAAAACAACGTTACATGAAGTATCTAAAAACCAATTTTTTAAAAATATTGGTAAAAAAGTCCTAGCCGTTGCCATTGCGATAGTACTTTGGTTTGTAGCCAATATTGAGCATGATATTGAAAAGAGCATTTCGATAAATGTGAATTATCTAAATCTGCCATCTGAACTAATTATTGTAAATAAGCCTCCCGAAAGGCTCAACATTAGAGTTCGTGGACCCCGCACTCAGCTTGCCTCTTTTTCTCCCCGCAACATTGCTTTTACACTAGACCTTTCTAACGCTTCGCCGGGAGTCTCTAAATTTGAGGTTCAAACAGATCAGATTAAAACACCAAGAGGAGTACAGGTAACAGGTATTACACCTGCGGAGATTAAAGTGGATGTTGACCAAATAATCAAAAAAGAGGTTGATGTAAAACCAGTGATTAGGGGGCCTGCCGATACAGGATATGAGTTAGTCGGCGCACCTGTGGCTCTCCCTTCAAGAGTAGAAATTAAAGGTCCAAGAAATATAGTATCTCAAATCAACGCTATACCAACTGATTCGATATCAATAACGGGCGTTAAATCTAAGTTTACAATACAAGTTCCCCTAAAATCCCCTCATTCGTTGGTCGTTATAGTAAACTACGAAATTGTACGAGTTACGGTAGATATACGGGAGCAAACAGTAGAAAAGCAATTTGATGATATAGAAATACAATTTGTCAACTTTAATGATCGTGACTTTGAGCCTCTGGGCCCCCTCAAAGCAGAACTGGAATTTGAAGGACCGTATAGTATCATTAGAGACTTGAACAGCGATGATATAAAAGTGTTTGTAGATGGTAGTAATCTTAGAAACTCGAAACGGTTGGCAAGGCTAGAGGTAAATGTAACCTATCCATATAGGGAAAGTATAATACTTAAGAAAAAAGTACCCGCGACTATTGAAGTCAGATTAAATTAACGGGAGGAAGGATTGAAAAGAAGTAAGAAAAGCCTTTTTGGAACTGATGGTGTGAGAGGAGTAGCCAACACCCACCCTATGACTCCGGAGATAAGTCTCAAACTCGGAAAAGCTTTGACCTATATCCTGAAAGAGCAAAAAACGGACTCAAAAAAAACCAAAATAGTAATCGGAAAAGATACAAGACTCTCTGGATATATGTTTGAACAAGCAATTTCGGCTGGGATAGCATCTATGGGGGCGGACGTTCTTCTTGTTGGTCCCCTTCCTACACCCGCCATTGCTTTTCTTACCGTAAGCATGCGTGCAGATGCAGGCATAGTAATATCGGCTTCCCACAATCCTTATGAAGACAACGGGATAAAATTCTTTGATCGGTTCGGATTTAAATTGCCTGATGAGAAAGAACTGAAGATAGAAGAACTTATCACGAGTGAAAGAATAGATCATATAAGAGCTTCTTCCCCAGACGTTGGGAAGGCTTCAAGAATTGAAGATGCTGCGGGAAGATACGTTGTTTTTGTTAAAAATACATTTCCAAGAGACCTCAACCTAGAAGGGATTAAAATAGTTCTTGATTGTGCAAATGGCGCTGCTTATAAGGTCTCTCCTATAGTATTTCAGGAACTAGGGGCAGACGTGATAACTATTGGGGTTAATCCTACTGGCAGAAACATAAACACGGAATGCGGTGCACTTAACCCTGAACTACTAAAACGAAAAGTCCTGGAAACGGGTGCAGCTTTAGGAATAGCGCTTGATGGAGATGCTGATAGAATTATATTCTGTGATGAAAATGGAAATGAGGTGGATGGTGATAAGATTATGGCAATTTGTGCTGATGAAATGATTCAAACTGGAAAACTCCTTAAAAACACAGTTGTGGCAACTGTGATGAGTAATATGGCCCTTGAGGCATTTATACGACATAAAGGAGGCAAGTTAATTAGGACTCAGGTTGGAGACAGATACGTTGTTGAAGAAATGAGAAAAATAGGTTGTAACTTTGGCGGTGAGAAATCGGGACATATCGTATTTATAGATCATACTACGACGGGGGATGGAACCCTTGCCGCCCTTCAAGTCCTCGCTATTATGAGACGAAAGGAAAAAAATCTTTCCGATCTTGCAAAGATAATAGACCCCTTTCCCCAGCTACTAATTAACGTGAAAGTAAAGGCAAAAAAACCTTTTGACAATATTCCAAGACTCAATGATATACTCAATTCATTCGAAAGAACTCTCGAAGGACGTGGAAGAATAAACTTGAGATATTCCGGAACAGAACCCCTTGCAAGAGTTATGGTTGAAGGTGAGAATGAGGTGCTGATAAAAGAGATTGCTGAAGAGATTGCAAGAGTGATCGAACAAGACATAGGAGAACAAGTGAGTGCCTAGATTAAATGTTAATATAGACCACGTAGCAACTGTGCGACAATCAAGAAGAGGAGTGGAGCCAGATCCTGTCTTTGCTGCATACCTGGCGGAGCTTGCCGGTGCTGAGGGCATTGTAGTTCATCTAAGAGAAGATAGACGTCATATCCAGGATAGAGACCTCAAAATACTTAGACAGACTGTAAAAACCAAACTTAATATGGAGATGGCCCCTATAGAGGAGATTGTAGAAATTGCGATAGATATTAGACCCGAGATGGTGACGCTTGTACCTGAAAGGAGAGAAGAAATTACGACTGAGGGAGGGCTTAACATTTTAGCTCATCCTGAAACGATAGCGGGAGCGGTAAACAAAATTAAAAAAAAGGGATTATTTGTGAGTCTTTTTATAGACCCGAACTCGGAGCAGATAAAGGCGGCAAAAAATACAGGAGCTGATATGGTTGAGATTCATACGGGTCTATATGCTGAGGCAAAGAATATCGAGGAAAAAATAGAAGAACTAAAAAAGATCGAAAATTCAGTAGAAGCCTCCCTCAAGCTTGGTTTAAGAGTTTCAGCAGGGCACGGGCTTAACTATATAAACGTAAGAAGAATTAGCCAAATAAGAGGTGTTGAGGAATTAAACATAGGACACAGCATAATAGCTCGCTCGGTTATTGTAGGAATTGAAAAAGCAGTAAAAGAAATGCTAGAACTCTGTAGGTAATGAAGAGTTATAAGTTAATAGTTATCAGTTTTACTTCTCAGCTATAACTATCAACTTATAACTGATTATACACTTATGATTATAGGCATAGGAATTGATCTTGTAAATATTCCGAGAATTAAGAAACTCATAGAGAAATGGGGAAGCAGATTTAAAGAAAAGGTATTTTCCGATATCGAAATAAAATATTCCGAAGGTCACCAAAGAGACGAACAACACTTTGCAGGTAACTTTGCAGTAAAAGAGGCTTTCATCAAGGCTCTCGGAAAGAGAAATATACGGTTCATTGACATCGAGGTTATGAGAAACGAGTATGGAAAGCCTTACATTAACCTCTATGGTGAAGTAAAAGCAAGGGTGGAAGAGATGGAAATAAAAGGTATCTACACCTCAATTTCACACGATGGGGAATATTCCGCGGCAGTTGTAATACTAGAAAAATAAACACAAGGCACTATAGAAGCTTTTACTTATTTCTACATATGTGTATGACCTGAGTTGTTTCCTTTACATGATGAACAATAACCGTAGAGTTCAAGTTTATGGTTTAAGACCTCAAAGCCATTAAGCCTTGCAACCTGTTGCGAACAGGACTCAATTTGGTTGTTTGCAAACTCGATGATTTTTCCACATCCTACACAAATAAGGTGATCGTGATGCTCCCCCTCAAATTTAACTGGTTCGTACCTAGTCCTGCCGTCTCCAAAATTCCTTTCAAAAGCCAGACCGCATTCTTTGAAGAGTTTTAAAGTTCTGTAAATAGTGGCGTAGCCAATTTTTGGATGGTGTTTTTTTATTTTCTCGTAAAGGTCCTCAACCGTTACATGTTGACCCAGATAATTAAAGAATTCATCAAAAATAATATCTCTCTGTTTTGTGGACTTTAGTTGTTTTTTGGAAATGAACTCCTCAAGAGCCTTTTTTCTTTCTTCTTTCGGTTTTATTTTAGTAATCAAATTGAACACCTCTCTTGCGAATTGAATTTCAATATTAAATGTACACCAAAAAATCGGAAATATCAACAAATAATACCAAATGGGAATTATTACCATTTATAAAACTTGCAAGACGTTTTTAGAATAAAGTCAGAGGGACTTATGATATAATAAAAGACAGTTTCCTACTTTAATTCCTTTGATAACCACTAAGGAGAAAGGGAGATGGAAGGCTGCATGTTTTGTAAAATTTTAAAAAGAGAAATTCCAGCTACTATAGTCTATGAGGATGAAATTTCGTTAGCATTTAGAGATATAAGTCCAAAAGCTCCCACACATATTCTTGTAATTCCCAAAAAGCACATACGCACTGTGGTTGAAGTAAAGGAAGAGGATAATTCCCTTCTCGGACACCTTATATATGTTGCAAACGGGATTGCCAAAAAAGAGGGTATTAGCGAAAAAGGATTCAGGCTTGTTATAAACTGTGGACTAGAAAGTGGACAGTCGGTCTGGCATATTCACATTCATCTCTTGGGCGGAAGGAAGATGACCTGGCCACCAGGTTAGATAAATAGAAGAGGCACATTGCAATTCATCTCCGAAAAAAGTTTCATCAAATGAACGATGCAATAATCTATCTCAACTCTCTTGGGCTTCACAAAGTCAAACCGGGTCTTGAGAGGATCACTAAGATTCTTGGATTTCTTGAAAATCCACAAGATAAAGTACCGTGCCTAATTATCGCTGGAACAAACGGTAAAGGCTCTGTTGCTTCAACTGTTGCATCAGTACTCGGAGCACAAGGATACAAAACGGGACTATACACCTCCCCTCACCTCACAAGGATTTCTGAGAGAATAAAAATCAATGGAGAGGAAATCTCTATTGATGATTTATATAGATTAATACTAGAAATAAAAAAAACATCTTCTCATTTATCCGAAGAACCAAGCTATTTTGAGGTTTTGACCGCGGCAGCGTTTCTATATTTTTCTGAGCGTAAAGTAGATTTCTCGGTACTTGAGGTAGGGATGGGAGGACGCTGGGATGCAACCAATGTTGTTCTCCCAACAATTTCTGTTATAACAAACATCTCAAAAGATCATACGGAATTTCTCGGAGAGAGCATTAAGCAAATAGCCCTTGAAAAAGCAGGTGTTGTAAAAAAGGGGGTTCCTGTTATCACTGCTGCAAAAGAACAAGCCCTAGAAGAAATTGTGAATATAGCCTTACAAAAATCCGCGCCAATAAGTATTATGGGAAAAGATTTTATTGTTAAAGGAGGAAGCACAGAAGACTTTAGTTACTCGGGAAAAATCTGGAGTTTAGACCATCTTTATTTTAGCCTTTCAGGCTTATATCAGCTCGAAAATGTTTCTCTTGCCATTGCTGCACTTGAATCCATCTCTCAATTTCATGGAATCAAGATAGACGAGAAACACTTAAGAAAAGGAATTTCTTCTACAAAGTGGGAAGGAAGACTGGAGGTTATAAGAAAAAATCCTCCTTTAGTTCTAGACGGTGCACACAACCCCGGTGCTGCAAGTGCACTGAGAAAATCGCTACAAGCAATGTTCCCCGAAATGCAATTTGTTTTCCTACTGGGAATGCTTTCAGATAAAGATCATGAAAATTATCTTAAAGAGATTGCTCAAGTTGCCAAGAGCATCATAACAACCAATGTGCCGTCCGAGAGAGGGATTACGGCGGAAAGATTAGCTGCTATAGCAAAGCGACATGTAGAAAAGATACAGGTTAAAAGCAATCTTAAAGAGGCTTTCGAAGATTTAAAAAACCTCATAAGTCCCGTATGTGTTAGTGGTTCTCTCTATCTAATAGGGGCTATAAAGAAAATCATAAAAGACGTCAATTCTACTTAGGGACCAAATCTTTGTGGACCAGCATGATCTATGCTACTATTTTTGCCAGTTAGGAGGAACAACCGAATAAAAAAGCTGGGAATAGTCCTCGATAAACTCTACATTGACCACGATAACGGTTTGGGACACCCTGAATCCAAGGAAAGACTGCTTGCCATTATTGATATGCTGAAGGCGACAAAACTTCTTGAAGAAGTAATTCGAATAGAGCCACGGGACGCTACTAAAGATGAGGTTTCCCTTGTCCATGATCCAAAGTACTGTGATCTAATTGCATCAACTAGGGGAAGACCCCGGGTGTTTTTAGACCCCGACACCTCCACATGTCCGGTATCTTTTAACGCAGCAATTAGAGCCGCAGGAGGGATGCTTTCCTCCATTGAAAGCGTCCTGAAAGGTGAAGTTGATATAGCCTTTCCCCTCGTTCGCCCTCCAGGACATCATGCTGAGAGCAATCGGGCCATGGGATTTTGTCTCTTCAACAACGTTGCAATAGGTGCGGCTTATCTCGTAAAGGTCAAGGGGTTTCAAAGGGTGCTTGTTGTGGATTGGGACCTCCATCACGGCAACGGAACCCAAAATATGTTTTACAACTCTTCGGAGGTCTTATACTTCTCCACACATCAATATCCATATTATCCGGGAACGGGAGGAATTAACGAAGTTGGCAAAGAAAACGGTGCCGGATACACAGTTAACGTACCGCTTCACGCAGGTATGGGAGACAAAGAATACCTAAAAATATTTACAGAAATCCTTGAACCAGTAATAGATCAGTATAAACCTGAGTTTATTCTGGTTTCCGCAGGATTTGACACATATTTTGAAGACCCCCTTGGAGATATGAAAGTTACCCCGCACGGTTTTGCGCAAATGACAAGATTTCTGAAAAAAGGGGCAGAAAAGCACTGTGGTGGAAAGATAGTTTTTATTCTCGAAGGAGGTTATAACCTTGACGGACTTTGGCTCTCTACTAAAGAGGTGTTTGAGGAAATATTAGAGAAAAGGAGTACGGAGTACGGAGATTTGAAGGAGAAAACAAACGCGGGTCAAATCATTGAAAATGTGAAAAAAGTGCAGTCACAATTTTGGAAATTCTAGACCTTTTTTCTCAATTTTCTGTGGTCTTTGCCTTCGAGATATATAAATTCACACATCTCATATAGTCTTGATGCGATTCTCTCTCCAACTCTCTCTTCAAGTATCTCATGATTTTCACCACCCTGTTTTGTCAAGTGGTCTTTAGAAACATAATTCGTAGTAATGAGAGTAATCTTTTCCGCATTGTATCTTTTTGAGATTAGTTGATCGAGTATATTCAGCTCCCAATCACTGCTCTTTGCTTTTCCCAATTCGTCTATAACTAGAACCTCGGTTTCTATAAGCGGAAGTAGGACCTCGTTCTCTGGATTACCCTGGGAATAAGCTTCTTTCAGTTCGGAAAGCAGGTAGAAAAAATCCTTGAAGAGGCATTTTATCCCTCGCTCTAAAGTAATCTCAGATATAGCGCCTATTGCAAGGTGGGTTTTTCCAAGACCGGCTTTACCCATAAGGAGAAAACCCCTCTTTTCAGGATAGAGCTGTACAAAATCCTTTGCATATCGAAGCGCGTATTTGTGTGTTTCGTGTTTTGGTTGGAACGTGTCCACCTGAAGTACATGCCAATACTTAGCGGGAATCCCCGCCAGGTTATAGAGTTTAATATTCCTTCGTACAACTCCACATACCCTACACATAGCAACATGGGTATAGCCATTCTGGTTTTTTGAGATAGTTGAGCCTGTTCCATTACACTCTCGACACTTTAGGACGCATTCACAAGCCTTTGCCATTGCAAAGTTACCTTTTTTCTCAATTATGTATCCATTCTGATAGCATCTTTCGCATCCTATGGATATTTGCTTAACCATTTCTTTTAGCCATCCGAAACTATGTTTTTTAATCCGTATTTTTTCCTCAGTATTTCATTCCGAAATGACATTACACTTTCACGACGTGCTCTCTCGGTCATAAAACGAGAGCTTCTATTGCCTCTATTTTCTGCTTCAGGCATTATTTTGTCCCTTTCTGTTTGTGAAAGGCTCTGAAAAAAATTCTCAAAAAAATCCTCTTCAATTTGCTCTATAGTTTTAAATGTGTCTTCATCATCCCTGTTGATTAAGGCTAAAATCCGTTTTCTAGCGTGTATATAATTTCCCCTAACATTATCTCTCTTCTCAGATTTAATTATTTCATTGAGCCTTTCCACGATTCTTTGAATGACAACTTTATCCGAATCTAATTCTCCGCTAGACTCCCCTCTTGCGATAGCCTGATAACCTCCTATCACTTCTTCAACAAAAGAAACAACTTGGCAAAGACTTGGTAAAAACCTATCATTACTTTTTTTATTGAGGCTCTGATCAAAGGCTTTACTTATACCTTTAAAAATAACCTCCTTAGGGATTTTTTTCTTTTTCCAACTTAGAATGAGATCATAGTCCTTTGAGGAAAGCATAATACCCTTTCCTGATAGTGAAAGAAAATACTCCTCTATCTCTTTTACGTAAGAGCTTTTATAGATCATATAACCCATCCCTACCCTTTAATAACAGATATATGCCTGAGAAACAACCTTCTTGAATTCTTGGTTCAAGGAGTATTCAATTTACAGATGTTTCCCGCCTGCAATCTCTACCATATCTCTCATTTCTTGGATAGTTTCAGCATAACTCTTTGTTTTAAAAATACCGGAGCCTGAAACAAAAACATCCGCGCCGGCCTCAGCGACGTCTCTTATATTGTCGAGATTAATTCCGCCGTCAACCTCGATAAGCGGCTTATTATTATCCGATTTATCAATTATATTTCTTAACCGCCTTATTTTGGGAATCATCGTCTTGATGAATTTCTGTCCAGAAAACCCCGGCTCTACCGTCATTATAAGGATTAAATCCACATACGTTAATATCTCCTCTACGCTTGAAAGCGGAGTAGCCGGATTGAGTGCAACCCCGGCCATTACTCCATGAGATTTAATTTTTGCTAAAGTAGAATAGAGAAGCTTAGAAGTTTCTATCTGAACGGTTACGAGTTTAACAAATGGCTGTCCAGATTCGATGAAAATCTCTGCAAACTCGTCAGGGTTGTCAATCATGAGGTGAATATCCATAGGGGGTGGACCTATGCTTTTAATCGCTTCCACTACAGGAATACCGATGCTTATATTTGGGACAAAATGCCCATCCATTACGTCTACGTGTATCCAGTCAGCCCCTGCCTCTTGAACGGCATTTATCTCGTCACCCAATTTTGCAAAATCCGCGGAAAGTATCGAGGGAACTATAAGTTTTTTCATATCTCGGCTCAGTTCATTCTTTTAAATCTTACCGCAAAAAATCCATCCATATTGTATAGTACCGGATCGGATATGAAAAAACCGCTCCCTTTAAAAAAAGTAGAATCTAAAGGCAAAATTGATTCTATCCCTGTATCAATTTCAAGTTCCGAATTTTCTTGTAAAAATCTTTCACACAACCTCTCATTTTCCTCAGGCATCAAAGTGCATACAGCATAAACTATTACCCCCCCCGGTTTGAGCATTTTTGAGACTTGGGATAAGATTTTAAACTGAATCTCCGAGAGTTCAAGTATATCTCTTTCGGTCTTTCTCCATTTAGCATCCGGGTTTCTCTTTAGCGTACCCAGACCTGAGCATGGAGCGTCAACCAAGACCTTATCAAAACTCAGCTCAAATTCCTTTGTTCCATCTCCGCTAGATGCGTCAGCAAGAACGGTTTTGATTATTCCTATTCCCAGTCTCTTTGCCTGGAGTTTAACAAGCCTAAGCCTTGATTTATTAATATCCAAGGCAACTACCTCCCCTTTATTCTGCATAAGCTCGGCTATATGAGTAGTTTTTCCGCCAGGGGCGCTACAGGCATCGAGAATTCTATCTCCAGGTTTTGGGTACAGGAGATAAGAAACAAGTTGAGCCGCTTCGTCTTGCACTGTGAAGAGTCCAAGGTCAAACTCAGGAATTGACGCAGGATCAAATTTGCTTAAAATGGTTATTCCATCCAGCGAATACTTAGTCGGTATTAGCTCAATGCCTCTATTTTGAAGCCTCTTTATTAATTCGTTCTTGGTTGTTTTTAGAGAGTTTACCCTTATTGTAAATGGAGGCACCTGATTAAGTGATTGACAAAGCTTTTCAGTGTAAGCAAATCCGAATAGTTCTATCCATCTCTCGACGAGCCATTTGGGAAAAGAATCTTTTACCGATATGTAGGTAATTAGATCATGTTCTTTTTCAGGGTAGCTTATGTTTTCTTTCTCTCTTACAATTTCTCTTAAAACGGCGTTTACAAAGTTTCCAACCTTTTCCCCGTAAACGTTTTTCGCAATATTAACTGTCTCGTTGATTGCGGCATAATCTGGGACACCATCTAAAAACAGGAGTTGATAAACTCCGAGTCTGAGAATATTCAGAATTTCTTTTTTCTTAACCTTGCTTGCAAAAAGACCTATAACATAGTCCAATTTTCCTAGCCATCTTACCACTCCATAGACCAACTCCGTTAGTAACGCGGCGTCTTGTTTAGAAAAATGCGGATTTTCTTTAAATGCGCCCTCAAGCGCCAAGTCAGGATAAGCTTCTTCCAGTATCACTCTATTTAGGGTTCTAAAAGCCAGTACTCTTGCAGATAGATTTTTTGTTTTCATTTGATAAACGTATTATTCTAAAATAAAATTGGATTGTATATAAAAGCTAATTGTTTTTCTTCCTTGACATATCGGGTTAAAAGTATATATTTTTTTCGCTTTTAATAGTAGTTACGGAGGCATATTGTATGGCTCAAAACAGTTTTATTTTTACTTCCGAATCGGTCACGGAGGGTCATCCTGATAAAATGGCAGATCAAATCTCTGATGCAGTTCTTGATGCTGTTATTGCACAGGACCCGGCTGGCAGAGTTGCCTGCGAAACTCTCCTTACAACAGGACTTGTTGTAGTCGCAGGTGAATTTACTACAACCGCTAACTTTAGCATTGCTACAATTGTTAGAAACACCGTAAGAAATATAGGATATACGGATAGCTCAATGGGATTTGATGCCGATAACTGTGGTGTCATGGTAGCAATTGGAAGACAATCTCCTGATATTGCCCTTGGGGTTGACGCTACAAAAGAAAAAGAGCAAGGAGCCGGAGACCAGGGACTAATGTTTGGCTATGCTACAGATGAAACACCCGAGCTTATGCCTACACCCATTATGTATGCGAATAAGCTTGCAAAGCGGCTCTCTGATGTAAGAAGAAACGGAACGCTTCCATTTCTTAGACCCGATGGAAAAACACAGGTGACGGTGAAGTATGAAAACCAGATGCCCGTAGGTGTTGATACTGTTGTTGTTTCTACTCAACACTCTCCTGATGTCAGTAACTCTACGATTTACGAGGCAGTACTAGAAGAGGTAATAAAACCGGTAATATCGGAGGAGCTTCTTTCCTCAAGGACTAAGCTTTATATCAATCCTACAGGAAGATTTGTAATCGGCGGTCCAAAGGGGGATACAGGTCTTACCGGACGAAAAATTATAATAGACACATACGGTGGATGGTCGAGACACGGTGGCGGAGCATTTTCCGGAAAGGATCCGTCCAAAGTAGATAGAAGTGCCAGTTATATGGCGCGCTATATTGCTAAAAACGTGGTTGCCGCCGGACTTGCGAGAAAATGTGAGGTACAAATTGCCTATGCCATCGGAGTTGCAGAACCGGTGTCCGTGATGGTTGATACCTTTGGTTCGGGTGTGGTTTCTGAGGATAGGATTTCGAAGGGTATAAGAGAGGTGTTTGATTTAAAACCCGCTGGAATTGTAAGAACTCTGGATCTTCTGAGACCAATATACCAGAAAACTGCGGTATTTGGTCATTTTGGAAGGGAGGATAAAGATCTTACCTGGGAAAGAACAGATAAAGTTGAACTGCTAAGAAAAGCTGTCAAGTAACTGAAATTCTTATTCATTTACTCCTTAAAATTAAACCTCATTTATTATTCAAATGGAGGGTATAGATGAAATACGATATAAAGGATTTAGGTCTTGCAAAGGAAGGTAAGCTTCGAGTTGAGTGGGCGGCAGAGGAGATGCCGGTGCTTGCTCAAATACGTGACAGGTTTAGTAAGGGGAAACCCCTAAAGGGAATAAAAATTGCTGCCTGCCTACATGTAACTACCGAGACGGGAAACCTCGCTATAACACTTAAAGAGGGTGGTGCAGAGGTAACTATTTGTGCTTCAAATCCCCTGAGCACCCAGGATGACGTAGCGTCATATTTGGTCAAGGACCACAAAATATCAGTTTTTGCAATAAAAGGTGAAGATACCAAAACCTATTACAACCATATTAACAGCACTCTCGATTTTGCTCCAAATGTAACTATGGATGACGGAGCAGACCTGGTTTCAACCCTCCATAAGGATAGGGTTGATCTCTTAGATAAACTTATAGGAGGAACAGAGGAGACTACAACGGGTGTCATTCGTCTAAGAAGCATGGCTCAGCGCGGCGTGCTTCGTTATCCGATTATCGCTGTAAACGATGCAAACACTAAGCATTTATTTGACAATCGTTACGGCACAGGTCAGAGTACGCTAGATGGAATTATTAGGGCTACGAATCGTCTGATCGCTGGCACAAACTTTGTTGTTTGCGGATACGGCTGGTGTGGCAAGGGAGTAGCAATGAGAGCGAGAGGTCTAGGGGCTAACGTGATTGTGACTGAAATAGACCCTCTTAAGGCACTAGAAGCCGTAATGGATGGGCTTAGGGTTATGTCGGGAGACGAAGCGGCAAAAATCGGAGACTTTTTCTGTACTGTCACGGGCAATATAAACGTCATAAGAAAAGAGCATTTCACCAAGATGAGAGATGGAGCAATAGTTTGTAACTCTGGTCACTTCAATGTCGAGATAGATCTCAACGGGCTACGTAGCATATCAAAGGGAAGAAGGAAGATAAGGGAGTATGTTGAGGAGTACACTTTAAAGAACGGAAAAAGGTTAAATGTTCTTGGCGATGGAAGGCTTATAAACCTTGCTTCTGCTGAGGGGCATCCTTCTAGCGTTATGGATATGAGTTTTGCAAACCAGGCGCTTTGTGCTGAGCACTTGGTTAAAAATAGAAAGAGCTTTGAAAACAGGGTGTATGAGGTTCCCGAAAAAGTGGATAAAACTGTTGCAGAAATGAAGCTCAGGTCTTTGGGAGTAAAAATTGATAAACTCACCCCAGAGCAAAGGAAATACCTCAATTCTTGGGAAATTGGAACTTAGTTTTTTGAGTTTTACATTTCGGTTGTTAAATTTGTCCGTTGTAAGTTGTCCTCAGAGTGTTGAAAAAAACAACTAGGACAAGTACATAAGGACTGATATCAAAATTATGAATCAACATGTAGATTCCTTTATTTCCTATCTTACGGTTGTAAGGGGGCTTTCAAAAAATACTTTAGAATCTTATGGAAGAGATGTTTTAAAGTTCGTTTCCTATCTCGAGGGTAAAGGGATAGCTAACCTTGATAACGTAGATTATAAACACATACTGGATTTTCTTTCGTCCTTGAAGGAACAGGGTCTTAACATAAGGTCTATAGCGCGAATTCTGGTGTCCATAAAACAGTTTTATAAGTTTCTTCTTATCGAAAAGATTATAGAAAAAGATCCTACCTTTCTCATCCGCACACCAAAGATGAAAACATTCATTCCCGGTGTGCTTTCCCTGGATGATATTGAAAACCTGCTCACATCACCCGATGAAAATTCTTTTGAAGGAAACAGAGATAAAGCTATGCTTGAGGTTCTCTATGCAACTGGGATAAGGGTTTCAGAGCTTGTCGAACTGGAGCTTAATAGTGTAAACTTCGAATTGGGATACCTGCTCGTCTATGGAAAGGGAGGAAAGGAGAGATTAGTCCCGGTGGGAGAGAAAGCTATAAAGAAGTTGAATGAGTATTTGAATATATCGAGACCGAAGCTTCTTAAATCCAGAAAGTCCATTTACCTTTTTGTCACCCGACGTGGCAGCAAAATGACCCGTCAGGGATTCTGGAAACTGATGAAGAATTACGCTAATAAGATAGGAGTAAATAAAAAAATAAGTCCGCACACCCTAAGACATTCCTTTGCTACTCATCTCCTCGAACGCGGCGCCGATTTAAGGACGATACAGATTATGCTCGGGCATTCGGATATTTCAACGACTCAGATTTATACCCATATTGAAAGGGAGAGACTGAAGGAAGTACATAAAAAATACCATCCAAGGTCTTAGCAGAATGGATTTTAATTTTAAACTCATACTAATTCAGGCTCCAGTGATTCTGTTCGCCCTTACCGTGCATGAGTTCTGTCACGCCTGGGTCGCAGATTTGCTGGGAGATGATACGGCAAAAAGGCAGGGACGGTTGACTTTAAACCCAATAGTTCACTTGGATGTTCTGGGAACAATACTAATGTTCGTAGCTGGATTTGGATGGGCAAAACCGGTTCCGGTTAATCCTATCAATTTTAAAAACCCAAGAAAAGGAATGCTTCTTGTAGCAATTGCTGGACCGGCTTCAAATCTCGTGATGGCTATTGCCGCAGGATTATTCCTCAGATTTACCATTCCGAATCTCACCGGCGTTGAGTTAAATTCTTCATTATCTTCGGTTATAACAGTTTCGCTTGTTATGATAATTCTCACGCTTCAATTCGGTATTGCCCTTGCCGTATTCAATATGATTCCCGTACCTCCTCTTGACGGTTCAAGGGTACTCTATGGACTTCTGCCTCTAAAACAGGCCCATGCCTACAGTCGCTTTGAACCTTACGGAATGTTGATTCTATTCGGTCTCTTTTTTTTTGGTGGCCGTGTGTTTACTTATATTCTCTGGTATCCCGTATCAATTCTCACTGAGATATTTTCTGGATATAATTACTTTCAACTTTCAAGTATAATTAAACACATTCCCTCTTGAAATTCAGCAGGTTAAATATCTGTATTTTCTTCGGGGATGTGATTCAGTGACAAAACATGTCCTGAATGATGATATTTTGTGAGGGAAACATCTAGCCGCTTTATAGGTCTTAAAAGAGGATAAATTTTTGGAGATAAACAAAAGTTCGCTATCGTCTGAACCTTGCCTGGTAAAATTAGAAGCGTTCGAAGGCCCGCTGGACCTCCTTATATACCTTATAAAAAAGAGTGAGGTTGATATTTACGATATCCCTATTGCTATAATAACCGAGCAGTATCTTGAGTACCTGGAAATGATGAAGGAACTAAATCTCGAAGTTGTGGGTGATTATCTCGTAATGGCTGCTGAATTGGGTCATATAAAGTCAAATATGCTCCTTCCTAAACCGGAGCCTGAAAATAAAGAAGATGATGTAGACCCCAGGGCAGAGCTTATAAGACGGCTTATTGAGTACCAGAGATATAAGGAGGCAGCTTCAAAACTCTTAGATTTTCAAATTCTTGAAAGGGATGTATTCATAAGGGCATGCCAGGATGAAGAGTATCAAAACGACCAGGCTAATATTTTGATAAAAGCTGATCTCTGGTCTCTTATTGATGCCCTCCGCGATATTTACAAGCGAAGAAATTATTCCTGGCCTGATTCTATAAAATTTGACCTGGAGGCTCTAACTCTTGAGGATAAAATAGATAATCTGACCAACAGGATTAAATTAGAAAGTACGCTTTTATTTGAAGACCTTTTTACTGAGGTTTCATCGGATTATGATTTGATATTGACCTTTCTTGCAATCCTGGAGCTTGTTAAGACCGCTGTTATAGGCGCTTTTCAAGACACCCCTTATGCTTCGATTAGATTGGTTTACTTAGGAGAGCACCAGTTTGGATCGCCAATATATAAAGAAAGCAATTGAGAATATAATCTTTGTTTCGGAAAAGCCTGTCTCGGCTCAAAAGCTTTGTCAGGTTTTTTCAGATTTAAGCAGCAAAGAGTTACAAGAGCTATTGAATGAACTGGTAACTGACTGGGATAGTTTGGATCGTGGCTTTAAATTGCATGAGGTAGCAGGCGGATACCAGTTTAGAACGTCCCCACAGTACAGCGACTTTATATTAAAGTTTAAACAATTAAGACCATTCAGACTTAGCCGTGCGGCACTGGAGGTTCTTTCAATAATCGCTTATAAACAGCCAATTACCAGGATGGAAATGGATCAAATAAGGGGAGTTGATTCATCAGGCGTTATAGCTTTACTTCTTGATAGGCGTCTCATCGAGATAAAAGGGAGGATGGAGGTAATTGGTAGACCTTTTATTTATGTTACGACTAATGAGTTTATGGAAACTTTTGGCCTGAAGAGTTTAAGAGACCTCCCTACCCTAAAGGAACTTGAGGAAATTGAAAAGTCCCTTCAGGTATATTCAGATGGACTTGATCAGGGATAAAAGTTCATTTTCCTTTTCTCTCATTAATTTAGCATCCTTTTTTTTCTCGTGATCGTAGCCGAGAAGATGTAAGATGCCGTGAATGATTAGTTTAACAATTTCCTCTTTTAAGGTGTTTCTGTTGATTTTGGTGTGTTTTTTTGCGGTATCCACTGAAATTATTATATCTCCTAATATTAAAGTTTGGTTTTTATTTTTAAATGCAATAGCGGCATTTAAATCTAGGGTTAAATTCGTCACGTCCTGTGGAAATGAGAGAACATCAGTTGTCTTATCCATTTGTCTATATGTTTTATTGAGTTCTCTCATGCCGTTGTCGTCTATGAACGATATGCAGATTTCAGTTTTTCTTGGAACGTTGAGATGATGAAGGATTAGCTCGATCTTCTTTTTTAGCGATATTAATTGTTCCTTGCTAAGCTTATTCCTATTGATAATATTTATTTTCATTGATTTAACAATAGCGGCACTCACACCCTTTTCCTTATAAAAATTTACTAAAAAATATAACATACTAATTAAGTACATGAGCAATAGCGGGCATAGCATAAACCTATAGAGTTTGGACCATGGATAGGCTGGACATTCCTGTCCCGCTATTATATTTAAAAAACCATTATACGTTCCCTGCAACTTACAATTCTATAAGGAACACATAATGATCTTAAAAAAATAATCTAGTAATAAAAAGTAAGTTAAGTAGCTAAATAGGGTAAAATTTATTTATAACTCATGAAACCCGATTCCATTTACAATAAACTGAAAAATATATTTGAGGACTCAGGATTTAACCTAGTCACTCGAATTAAGGTCAGTGAATATGACAGACGAGTTTCTCCTGACAGACGAGCAGGCACAGTCTTCACAAACGCTAAATCCATTGTTCTAGTAGGATTTGCAGGTAAGGATTTCTGGAATGTTCTTCAAAACTTTCTTCGAGAGAATCCGGAATTTAGAGACACACGAGAAGACTGGATTGATGATTATACTTTGCTGAAGTTTATGCTTGCAGCAAAGATTCTAGAAGATAAAAAAGCAGATTATAAAATGGCATTCCCATTCGGCTTAGGAGCTTTTGCACTTGACTTCTTAAAGCTCGGACAATTGGGAGGAGTGGGAGTTCATAGCCTATTGGGCGTCTTAATCCATCCCGAATACGGTTCCTGGATCTCTCTAAGAGGAGCATTTATAACAGATTTAGAATTTGCTCGGTATAATAACCCACTCTCGTCATTTAACCCCTGCCCTGCATGCTCTAAACCCTGCATTTCCGTATGTCCCGCGAACACCATATCAGAGAAGGGTTGGGATTGGGAAGCTTGTATGAATTTTAGATTAAGCGACAATACCTGCACCACAAATTGCGCTTCAAGACGGGCATGTCCTTATGGTAAAGAACATCAGTATTCCGACGAACAACTCGCTTATCATCATAAGTTTGTCCTGAAAAGTGTAAAAGAGTATTTTAAGAAATGGCATACGAAAAGTAATTCATAAAAATAATTACCTATTCGAACGTTTCAATAGCGGCCATAGAAGTGAACAATAAGTAATAGTATGGTATTATTCTCCAGAACCACAAGTAGCTTAATCCCAGCATTATCAACCCATTCTAAATGAACAGGATCAAAGAAAATTCAACAAGAAGAAAACCTATTGTGGCCATCGTTGGGAGACCTAATGTCGGAAAATCCACGCTTTTTAACAGAATCATAGGCTGGCAGAAAGCAATTGTAGAGGATATTCCAGGGGTAACAAGGGATAGAATCTACGGTGATGCAGAATGGGAAGGAAGGGAATTCACCATAGTAGATACAGGTGGATTTGAACCTGAATCGGAGGATTTATATCTATCTTTAATGAGAAGCCAGATAGAGATAGCAATAAAAGAAGCCGATCTAATTCTTTTTGTCCTCGATGGACAAACCGATTTAATGCCCCAGGATGTAGAGGTTTTAAAGCTACTCAGGAGGTCGGAAAAACCCGTTCTACATGTCGTAAACAAAATTGACCATGAGAAGCATGAACTGAGTACGGTTGATTTCCACACCTTAGGAGTGGATAACTTTTTTACCGTGTCCGCAGTTCACGGAAGAAGAATTGACGAGCTTCTGGATGCCATTTTAGAGGAACTTCCCCGAGCTGAGCTTGAGACCGACGATAAAGAGGAAGGCCTTATAAAGGTTGCGGTAGTAGGAAAGCCAAACGTCGGGAAATCTACTCTGGTCAATAAAATCCTCGGTGAAGAAAGGCTTCTTACGAGCCCAATTCCCGGAACGACAAGGGATTCGATAGACACGCTCATCGAAAAAAACGGCAAAAAATATCTCTTCATTGACACGGCAGGAATAAGAAGAAGATCCAAAATAACTTTTTCAGTGGAAAGATACAGCGTACTTAGAGCGATAAGAACAGTTGAAAGAGCCGACATCGTGTTTCTTATGATTGACGCGCAAGAAGGCCCCACTCATCAAGACGCTCGCATCGCTGAGCTCATACATGATAGAGGAAAAGGATGCATTATTCTATTAAACAAATGGGATCTGGTTCCTAAGAAAATTGCGGAAACAACGGGTATAGAAGACATAACCAGGAACAGGTTAAAAGAAATAGACTTTGCCCCTGTGATTTCTATCTCATCGCTCACAGGAAAAAGGGTAAACAAGGTTTTTGATTGCATTAACCTTGTATACGAAAATTTTTCTCGCAGAGCCCCAACAAAACAGCTTAACAAATTGCTTGATGAAATTAAAATAAAAACCCCCCCTCCTTTATACAAGGGAAATGAGATTAAATTCTATTACATATCCCAACCTATGACGAGACCCCCCACTTTTGTAATATTTACAAATTCCGTAAATGCAATACCCGAAAGCTATAAACAATTCCTGGAGAACAGACTAAGAGAAGAGTTTGATTTAGAAGGAACGACTATAAAGTTCATATTCAGAGCGAGAAGGAAAAAGTAATTCACCTTAAGGAATCGCATTTTGGGAGAGTATAATTATATGTCTACTTGTAATCATTCTTTCGTATATTTTCGTGCTACTTCCAATATGTTTTCCTCTATGTCCTTTGTTCTTTCCTTTGCAGAAAACAGCCTTCTTACCCTCTCTCTCCCACCAACTCCCATAGATACCCGAAGCGACTTGTCCTGAATTAGCTTTAAAATTCCCTCCCCCAACTGCTCCGTATTGCCGGGTTCATTGAGAAACCCTGTTACGCCGTTTTCTACTGCTTCTACAATCCCTCCCACTTGAAAGCCGACAACAGGAAGAGCAAAAGACATCGCCTCAATTACAACCCTCGGAAAGGGGTCGGGATAGTTAGAAGGTATAACAAAAATATCAAAATCCTTTAGATAGGGGCCTACATCCTTCCTGTATCCCGTAAAAATAAAAAATTCTTCTAGGCCAAGCTCTCTCACCAATCCTTTCAAAAACTGGAGATGATTATCCTGAAAGAAATAAGGGGTATCTCCAACTACTACAAACCTTACTTTGCTTACTTCATCACCAAGCCTACTAATCACACTTAAGGCGGCTCTTATCAGATATTCATATCCCTTTCTCGGAACAATTCTTCCCGTGCTTCCCACAATTACTGCTCCTTCCGGAATATCAAATTCGAGGCGCAACAGTCCCTTTGTCTTTTCCGAATCGAAATCTTCAGGATCAATGCCATTATGAATTACTGTTATTTTCTCACGACTAGAACGAAACTGCTCTGCCGTCGGACGGGAGACGCATATTATCCTTTTTATGACAGTAAGGGATGCGAGAAGATTGATGGTAATACCAAGGGGTTTTGTCTGCTGAATATTTCTTACATGCCAGATGACTGGACACCTGTTTAAGAAACCGATTAGAGCACCTACGATCTTTGCCTGAGTGCCGTTGCAATAAATTATATCTATTTTTCTTTTCCTGATTAGAAAAGGAGATGTGACGATAAACAAGAAAAGATCAATCACATTTAACGTCACAGATGCAATTTTTAGGAGTTTTGATAATACGGATTGAGATGCGTTACCTGTACTAAATCTGATCCAATTTAGCCGGGGGCTTTGTAAATTCTCAGGAAACTTCCCCTCAACTATGATTTTATCCCCTAATCCCTCCTTCTTAACCAGATCAGTAAAAATATCCTCCTTTGGAACGAGGACGTAAGGATCAATCTTAGTCCTATCAATGTACTTAAGGATATAGAAAAGGCTTCTCCCTGGGCCTCCATCCCTCACGGAATGATTTATAAATAGTACTCTAGGTAAAGATTCCATTATTCAAATCTCAATTTATTTATCTAAGCCTAGCAATTTACCATGAGATGGATAGCCAAGCTAATGAAAACCCGATTTATCAAGGTTATACTATTGTTTAAAATTTCTAACAAAACGATCATGGAGGAAAATATGAGAACAAAAAAAGCCTCTTCTTTACTCGGCCATATCATCTGCATCTTGTTTATTTCTTTATCCTCTTTGGGCGGCTGTGATATAGAATTCAGCAGTGACAATGACAATGACGGTGGAAACGGAGATCAAGAAGCTATACTTAAAGGAACTATTACCAGCATTATCCCTAACAGAAACCTTGATGGAATAACAGTTGAAGTCGAAGACGAAGACACGGGAACCTTATTTCCAGATGTTACCGATACCAATGGCTTTTTCCAAATAGAAGGAGGTTTTAGTGGCTCGTCTGTGAGACTTGAGTTTTTTGATGAGAATCAGATGCAAATTGCACTTACAAGTATTACGGTATTTCCAGGAGCAGAAGTAGACTTAGGAGATATAACAATAAACAACAGAAGCGTAACGTTCGAAGACGATATTATAGTAATTTTTGAAGGGGATATTATAGAAAACAACTGTTCCCAGGGTGTCGGAACTATAGAGGTAACAGTGGACGACACGGAGGTTATCGTCGAAATTAGCTCCTCGACAGACATAGTAAGAGATAACGATGATCTGGTCTGTGAGGATTTATTGATTGGGGATCAAGTTGAAATAAGAGGAGAATTACTAATAAACAATACAGTAGGAGCGGACCGAATCGAGCTACTTTAGGATTATAACAATTGAGTCAAATCAGGGTTTATTTTAAAGCGGACAGATATCGCTTATGCAGAGCTGCTTCTCAAGCTAACCACTGGCTTGTCGAATCATGAGGTATATTATTCAGCCCCTTTTTCCTTCCTAGTACCTTTTTGGGGTTTAATGGATTGAACCTTATCTTCGAGCTGCTTAATCTTCTCGCGAAGAAGCTCTATTTCCATTAATTGAGGGGACATAAAGGAAGAATTTGACTCTTCGTTTTGCTCTCCATCGTATTGCTTATTGGGCTCACCCGAAACGGTAGAGAAAATATTTTTCATGTCTGGTTTAAGAGGAAATTTCATACCCGGAGGAACCCAGCCAATTTCCTGCCACCAGTGAAGGTTCTTTTTCATGTTTTCCTGAAAGGAGAGATATGGCTGAAACATCATTAGGAAATAATTTTCAAAAAAATCCTTTGCTATTCTATTGCCATATTTTATTAACATGTGGAGAAATGAGGTAGGAAGAATATCCACTTTGTTTTTTTCACTTTCTAAAACAACCTGTATCAGTATAACCTTGGTAATATCCTCTTCAGTCTGAGAATCGAGAACTTTTATTTCATTCCCTTCTCTTATAAGGCTGGCTATCTCGTCCAAAGTAACGTACTTTTTGTGATTTGTGTCATATAACCTTCGATTGCTATATTTTTTTATTATAATTTGCTCGGCCAACTTTATCTCCCCCTTTAGCTTCCGGATATACTATTATCCCGATAAACAAACTGTTAGTCAAGGAGAGAAAAACCCACATATACTTGACAAGTCCCTGTAATATAAGGAATATTCTATGGGCAATTATAAAACCTTAGGAGAAACGTTGTATGTCCGATAAATCCTCTTATATGATTTGGTTCGACGGCGATCTTGTTCCGTGGAATGAAGCAAAGGTCCACGTGCTTACCCATACACTTCACTATGGGCTGGGCGTTTTTGAAGGAATCAGAGCCTATGAATGTCATGACGGCCGTCCTGCAATATTTAGACTAATGGATCATATTAACAGGCTTTATTCCTCCGCACGAATTGGACAGGTAAAAATACCATTTTCAAAAGAAGATCTTCGAAAAGCAATATTCAAGGTTCTTATCGTAAACAAATTGAAAGAAGCATATATAAGACCCATTGCCTTCATAGGTGATGGCGTAATGGGTGTTAATCCAAAAGACAACCCCATCCGGTTGGCTATTGCCGCTTATCCATGGGGGGCGTATCTTGGGGACGAGGGTTTGACAAAAGGAATAAGGGCAAAGATTTCTTCTTTCACTAGGATGCACGTAAACACCCACATGACCAAGGCAAAAATATGCGGCAACTATGTAAACTCGGTAATGGCAAAGCTCGAAGTCACCTCACTGGGATTTGACGAAGCCCTTATGCTGGACACTGAGGGGTATGTGTCTGAAGGAAGCGGTGAAAACATTTTTATCGTGAGAAATGGTGTCCTAAAAACCCCTCCTCTTACCTCGATCCTGGAAGGAATTACGAGAAACACTGCAGTAGAAATCGCCACAGATGAAGGGATCAAAGTAATACACGAGCGATTTACAAGGGACGAACTCTACATAGCAGATGAAGCCTTTTTCACAGGAACAGCGGCAGAGATCACACCTATTCGCGAGGTTGACGGAAGGCCGATTGGGGACGGTAAACCCGGGGAAATAACCAAAAGACTCCAGCAAAGCTTCTTTGATATAGTAAGGGGTAAAGATGATAACTACATTAAGTGGCTCGATTTTATTCCCTGGTAAACAAGCAGGATACATGAATCATGAATCATGATTCATGTATCCTGCATCCTGTATCAACTTACAATGAGCCTTTATAAAGGACACCTAGCAGGCGGTATATTTGTTTTTATTCTCTATGTACTCGCTCTAGTGATCTTTTTCTCATTTAAACCTAATATGAATCTCCTAATATGGTTCGGACTCTGCATGCTGGGTGCACTCTGGCCAGATGTGGATACAAACAGTCTGGGCCAAAAGCTCTTTTATGGAATATTCCTTGTTCTAGATAGCTTTTTCCTGTTTACAGGACTGTATAAGGAAGCGGCTTTGCTTGGATTTTTTGCCCTGCTTCCAATCGTCGGAAAGCATCGTGGGTGGACCCACACGATTTGGGCGGCATTTCTCATTCCTTCCCCCATGCTTCTTTTGCCGATTTTTAAGCCTGAGCTAAATGCTGGGGAACTTGAATACTATATCCCTGTTGTAATAGGCTATCTAAGCCATCTTATTCTTGATTGGGAACTGAAACTCTATTAAGTAATTGTAGAGGCATTCAATTTAAGGCCTCTATCTCTCTTATCTAACTTCAATCCAAAATGGCATTAGGGCGAGAACCTTTTCCCGTTCTAACGCTTGAAGAGTGTCTATAAAGGAATCAAGCTGTATAACCCAGGCAAAGCTTTTGCCGAAAGGATTAAATTGAATGCCTTTAGGTTTTGAAACCAACCTGATAATTGGCGATACTTCATCCGGTATACCAGCTTCCCTTTTAGCAATTTGAATCGCTTCTTTGATTCCACCAAGCTCATCAATAAGCCCCGCTTCCTTTGCCTGTCTTCCAGTCCATACCCTCCCACGCGCCAACTGCTCGGCGCTCTCGAAATCCATTGCCCTTCCCTCGGCAACCTTTTCTACAAAATCCTTGTAGAACGACTCCATAATTGCATCGAGTTTTTGCTCTTCCTTCTTCGTAAAACCCCTATAACTCGAAAACATCAAGGCTCTTTTACCACGCACAATCCATTCTTTTGTTACCCCAAGCTTTTTTAAAAAACTATTCAGATTGAACTTTCCAAATACAATTCCGATTGAACCTGTAAGAGATAGCGAATCCGCTACGATCTTGTTTGCCCCGAGAGCAATCATGTACCCGCCGGAAGCCGCAACATCGGACATAGAGATAACAACAGGCTTCTTTTCGGAGACGGACTTTATCTGGTAGCGAATCAAATCCGAAGCTACACCAGAGCCGCCAGGACTTGATATTCTTAAAACGATAGCTTTTATGCTTTTGTCATTAGCTAATTTAACGAGAATTCTTATAAGCGTTTGTGATCCAAGCGTTTTGGCCTCCGCACTTCCCCTACTTTCACCAAGGGTTATCAGACCGGAATCGCATACCAAGGCAATTGTGGTAGCATTTCCTCTAATTTTATTCTTGATTGAAAGAACAGTCTCATGAACATTAGCAATCTTAAGAAAAATCCGGGGACTGATTTTTTGTATCCGTAGATCCATCGCCTTCTCGATTCTTTTCTCCAAATCACATTCATAGACTATTTCATCAATAAGCCTTCTCTCAAGAGCTTCTTCGGCAAGAAAAGGCCCCTCATCTATCAAAGCCATTATACTTTCCTCTTCCATTCCTCTCCCTTGAGAAATGTATTTCACAAATTGAGAATAGATGTCGCTGATTATGGAATCCATCATGCTCTTATGAGGTTCGGACATTGCTTTTCTTGTGAAAGTCTCAGCGGCACTTTTATACTCGCCAAGCCCCTTTATTTGAGCTTCAATTCCCAGTTTATCCAAAGTGTCCTTAAAAAACGTCACCTCCGCACTCAGCCCGATGAGGTTCAACATAGCCCAGGGGGGCATAAATATTTTTTCGGACGCCGAACCTATCAAGTACTGAATATTATCGGCGCTCTCAAGGTAGACAAAAATCTTTTTTCCTTTTTCCCTGAGTTTTAAAATCCCTCTTCTTATAGCCTCAGCCCTTGCAAGTCCAATTCTAAGCTCTCTAATTTTTACTAGGACACCCAAGACTTTAGGACTATCTGACAAATATAGAAAAAGCTTCTCTAAATCCCAAACTGTAAGCTTCCCTTTTCTAGGAACAAAGGGGAAAATAAACCTTTCTTCCTCTTCCGGGATTTCGCCCCGAAGCTCTATCTCGATGAAATTGTATCGTTTGATAGGATCAATGATTCTTGATAGCACTTGCATAAATAAGCCTCCTACACAAGAACAAAGAGAAATGGTTTCTTACTTTCCTCTGTGTTCCCTGTGGCTAATATATAAAAGCACGATTGCCTATTTTTTTTTATTTTTCAAGAAGGTATCTAATTATCGTTCTTACACCAAAACCAGTGCTGCCTTTCGGATACCAGTCCCCCCCTCTTTCAATAAATGCAGGACCTGCAATATCGAGGTGTGCCCAGGGAGTATCTCCTACAAACTTTTCAAGGAACATCGCCGCTGTAATTGCCCCGCCCCAACGGCTCCCGACATTTTTTACATCCGCAACGTCACTGTCAATATCTTTTCTCAGTTCTTCATCCATAGGAAGCTGCCATACCTTCTCCCCGGCAAGCTTTGCAGCTTTGATAATCTTGTCTATCAATTTTTCATTGTTTCCCATAAGACCTGCCGTATAATTTCCAAGCGCCACAATGCATGCTCCGGTCAATGTCGCAAGGTCAACTATCTCATCCACTTTTAACTGAACTGCATAAGAAAGAGCATCAGAGAGCACAATCCTTCCCTCCGCATCAGTATCAATCACTTCGATTGTCTTTCCATTAAGAGCCCGAACAATGTCATCCGGTTTATACGCTTTCCCGCCGGGCATATTCTCAGTAGCCGAGATAAGGCAGTGAACCCTGACAGGAGGATTGAATTTTGTAATCGCCTTCATAACCCCTAAAACACAGGCTGCGCCGGACATATCCATCTTCATCGTTCGCATACTGTCTCTTGGTTTTATACAAAGTCCGCCGGTGTCAAAAGTAATCCCCTTCCCAACTATCGCAACTGTCCTTCTCGGTTTCTTTCTAGGCTCATAGGTTAGATGTATAAACTTTGGTGGCTCTTCGCTTCCAAGGGATACTGCCAGAAGCGCCCCCATACCCCTTTTTTCTATGTCTTCCCTGTCAAATATCTCACATTGAAGTTCATGCTCTTCAGCAATTTCCTCCGCAATTCCAGCAAGTTTTGTCGGAGTCATAACCACAGGGGGTTCGTTTACTAAGTCTCTGGCAAAGTTGATAGCCTCTACAATTGCCTTTGCAAACTCCAGCTCCTCTTTAAAAGCTTTTTCTCCAACCTTACTTGAGATAAATTCGACTGTTTTAATTCCGTTCCCTTTCTTATTATTGGTCTTATACTTGTCAAACTCATAATTGCCAAGCCCTAAACCTTCGATAAGAGCAGAAAGGTCTCCCCTTTTACTATCAATTTCAAAACTAAAAGCAAGAACTCCAGAAAAAGGCTTAACCTTTTTTGCCGTAAGTATTCCAGCCTTTCTTAAATTATCGGAAGAAAAACCTGCTCTCTTTCCAAATCCTACAAGTAAAACCCTTTCTGCTCCTATTTTGTCAAGCGTATTTACCAGCACACTCTTTCCCAATTCACCGTTAAATTTCTCATCTTGAGAGACACGGCTGAGGGCACCGCCCAAAGAACTATCAACTTTTTTAGCAGAGCCTATAATCCCCTCCTCTTCGAATCTTCCAAGTACTAAGACGCTGCACTTTACCCTCAATATGTTCGCATCACTGAGTTTGAAGTCCACTTTCTAATCCTCCTTCAGTAGTATCAATCGAACTACAGTTTACCATAACCCTCACTCAGTCCAACGCCACAATATATCTAAACCCGCTATTTCAAATCATCCTAATATAATTATCGCAAAGCCATTACGTACCCTGTATACTAAATACTTATGAAGAACCCTGCTGAAAGCTGCAGGGTATCGACGTATATACAAACAGTCTCCTTGGTCATTGCGAGGAGCCCTTCGACGGAGTTTACACTGAGTGCAGCGAATGTGCTCAGGATAGACTCCGCGACGAAGCAATCCATTGAGATTCCTCACTCCGTTCGGAATGACATCTCGTGTCTGATTGCTTCGCAGAGTTTACACTGAGTGAAAACGAATGTGCTCGCAATGACACCAGGGTGAAAGTGCAAACTATGTAGCAAGCTATGGGGAATTATTAAGTTAAAGAATTAGGAGAGAAATCACCATGAGATATAACATCGAGTCTGTAATCTTTTTATTTATTTTTGCATTTATTTCCATATGCTACTTAACCTCCGGAACTACTTATGGAGAACCTACACCTGTTCAGGCTACAGTATCGGAGGACGGTGTCCAGAGGATTGATGTTAAAGTGGACAGCTATTCATTCGAGCCCAATCATATTGTAGTAACTGTGGGTAAGCCTGTAGAGCTTATATTAAAAAGCGTTACAAAAGTTCTTCCTCATAACTTTACTTTGAATTATCCAGAAGCGGGGCTCAATGTTGATCAGGACATCTCACACGGACAAGAAGTCAAAGTCACTTTTACCCCTACCAAGACAGGGAGCTTTGACTTCTATTGCGACAAAAAATTCCTATTTGAAAGCCACAGAAAGAAGGGAATGAAGGGTATTTTAGAAGTTAAATAATAAGCTTATTCAATGTTAGTTAAATTCAGCTAAAGTTACCGTTTCTATTCGTCATTAGTTATCCTTTTAGAGGATTACCCGTTACTTTTGAGTATCCGATTTATGGAGCTTTTCTAAAAACAAGGAAAAAATTATGGGAAAAGTAGTTTCTGTCGGCTTAGCTGACGTTCCTTACAAATTTCATCAGAATGAAGTTAAGGATTTTACACATAAGCTTTTTTCACGGGCAAGTGAACACATCGGCAAAATGATCAATGTTTTTGATAACTCCACTATAGAAGTGCGCCGTTTCTCTCAACCCAGAGAATGGTTCTATAGACCTCATACTTTTGTGGAACGGAACGAATCATATATAAAGAGTTCTTGTGTTTTATCAACTCAAGCCATTAAAAATTGCATGGAAAAAATAAATGCGGACTATTCGGACTTTGATCATATAATATTCGTGTCGAGCACGGGTGTTGCTACTCCAACGATAGACGCCATTTTGATCAATGAACTTAAACTAGATCCACATCTCAAACGCACGCCAATATGGGGATTAGGATGCGCAGGAGGTGCAGTAGGACTAAGTCGCGCGCTTGAATATACGCGTGCTTTTCCTAAAAGCGCAGCGCTTGTCATTGCTCTGGAAATCTGCAGCTTGGCATTTCAGGAAAATGACTATTCCAAGAGTAATATCATAGCTATTTCCCTTTTTTCCGACGGCGCAGCAGCGGCACTAGTAGCCGGTAGAGAGCACAGGTTATTCAATTCTGCAAGAGTTAATCTAATTGATTCACTGTCTACCATTTATTACGACTCGCTTGATGTAATGGGTTGGGAATTAGTTGATACTGGGTTTAAAGCCATTTTCAGTAAAGACATCCCAATGATAGTGAGGAAATACGTACGACCAAATATTGAAGAACTGCTAGATAAACATAAACTCAACCTTTCCAACATTAAGCACTTTGTTATTCACCCCGGCGGGCTAAAAGTTATAAACGAGTATGAAGAGTCAATTGGTTTACCAAATGGCGCTTTCAGCTACTCCAGAAAGGTTTTACGGGAACACGGCAATATGTCATCTTCTACCATACTTTACGTTTTAAATGAGTTTCTAGAAGACGGGAAATACGAAAAGGGTGATTACGGCCTAATGTCGGCCCTTGGTCCGGGTTTTAGCTCTGAGCTTATTTTGTTTCAAATAGATGCCTCAACCACGGATTGACACAGATGAACACAAATCAGCTAGAAATTCCAAATTCTAAATCGCAAATAATGAAAAACAAGCACCAAATCACAAATCCCAAATTTCAAATGAAAGGAATTTACCTTATTGTTTGTTATTTGGAATTTGGTTATTGAGATTTGTTTGTGATTTGGAGTTTGGTCATTGGTGCTTGTTTATTCGCGTAAATTACAGAAAATGCCCTGCAAATACCTACATTTCTCGTGTTCATTAGTGGCGAAACAATTAGTCAATTATTATGAATGCCTTTTGGATATTTCTTCTTTTCGTAATATTACAAAGAATAGTCGAACTTGCGATTGCAAAAAGAAATGAAAGAATCGTCAGGGCGAAAGGTGCGATTGAGTTTGACAAGAAAGGTTATAAAGTTATCGTGGCGATGCACGTAGCTTTTTTCATCTCACTCATTTTGGAGAAGGTTTTTCTTGAGAGAGGTTTAAATTCTCTCTGGATTTTTTTCGTAACCCTGTTCGTGCTTGCTCAGTTCTTACGCTATTGGGCAATATCAAGCCTGGGAGCCTATTGGAACACGAGAGTTTTAGTTGTTCCAAACAGCAAGCTCGTTACCTCAGGTCCTTACGAATACCTTCGACACCCTAACTATATTGCAGTCATAACAGAGATTGCCGTAATACCTCTAATTTTTTCTTGTTATATAACCGCGGTGGTATTTACTTTCCTTAACTTGATTTTACTAAGGAGAAGGATAAAGATTGAAGAGGAAGCCCTCCAAAGAGCTTCAACTGGTTTGTTGTAGAAATTATTAAGAAATTAAATACAGTTTTTAAATTAGCAATAGCGAAGGTGGCAGATGAATACCAATTTAAAAACGATAGACGGGACTTTCCAGTCCCGTTCTGGCGAGGTTAGAAAACCCCGCCTATCGTTGGTCTTACACTTAGTAGGGAACGCATATATGCGTTCCTTACAAAATAAAAGACAATAAACATACAGGTAGTCCACCAATTCCCTCGACTGAGCTCGGGACAGGCTTGCTGATGGTATTGGTGGCAACTTTTTTCCTGTTACCTAACAGCAACAGTGCTTTGAATGCTTAACTTAATTTTGCTCACGCAGAGGGTAACGATTGAAGAGGAAGCCCTCAGTCAAGTTCCAACTGGTGTTTAGAAATTTCACAAATCCGAGCGAGAAGTTTTTTGGCGTTGTTCCATATTTTTTTTTCGCACTACTTATTGATGTAAAGGGACATTTTAAGTATATTCACCAATAGAGAATAAGGTAAGGCAGTTCGTATAAACTCCCCAATAGGGTGATTATACGAAATATTGTTCGCATAATTAATAGTTATGCGGCGTAGTATGAATCAATGACTAACACAGAGATCGTCACGTTGACCGCGGCTGTCATTGCTCTTCTGGGCTCCGTCCTCTCATTGTTCATCAGTACACGTCTGGCGATTCAAAAGGAGCGAAGGCAGCTTTTGTGGGCCAAGGAGTTGGATCGATTCTTCGAACTCGAAGAACTTGCGGGCGATCTCGTTGAGGAGCTCGGTAGTTATCGTCCAGTTCCCGACGATCGTACGCCGTTGACGCAAAGGTTCGAGGCACTTGAGCAGGCCGCCGGAAGATTCGGTAGATATCCTGAGGTGCGGCAAGCCATCCGGGATCTGCATAACACACTGGGATGCATGTTCGTTGCGAAGCGAGATCATCAGAACGATCAAGAAGTTCGAGCTGAATTAGATCCGACCTTCCGAAAGTTGCTTGCAGCCTGCGACAAGGTCGTAGGAAGAGAGAAACTATGATTTCCGGACGACTGCCGCATAACAACAGCTTCAACACGGACTGGCTTCTCCGCTGCGCTCCGAAGCCAGCCGGTTAAGCTGACCGTTACGCCAAAACAACCTTCTCTCAGAAACAATAATATGAGCAACAAACCATACACACTCAACAATGCAACAATGCCCATGACTGGCCAACAGGTCGGTACGGTGGGAAAAGATTTTGAATAACTTGCAGCAAGTTGCTAAACGTTCCTGTAGGGAACGCATATATGCGTTCCTATAAAGGGTTATGAAATCTACCTTGTACGATATACTTATTGGTAAAGACAGATATTTTTTGTTCACTAGCAGAGAGAATGAAACAAAGAAAATCTAATAGACTAAAAGACTATGAGTATTCCCAAAACGGCTACTACTTTATAACGATATGCACAAAAAACAGTGAGGAATGGTTTGGGAAAATCAAAGATGGGCAAATGATTTTGAATAATTCTGGAGAAATTGCTAAACATTTTTGGATGAAGATACCAGAGCATTTCACGAATGTTGGATTGGATGAATTTACGGTAATGCCCAATCATATTCACGGCATTGTAATTATTGTAGGGAACGCATATATGCGTTCCCTACAGGATAAAACGAAGATGTTGTTATCGAAATTAATTCAACAATATAAATCGTCTGTAACCCGCGAAGTAAATTCACTACATAATAGTTTCCACTTCAAGTGGCACAAATCTTTCTACGATCATATCATCAGAAATGAAAACACTCTGAATAATATCAGGGAATACATTAGAAATAATCCATTAAAATGGGAACTTGATATAGAGAATAGAATAAACATCAAAAAGCATAATAAGGATTATTATAAAGAAATATTTGAAGGTTGATTTTTTACTGATCCAGAGGTCAACACATTCACCCCGGTTTTATTATAACAATCTTAGGAACGCATATATGCGTTCCCTACAAAAAAATGAATCTAACTCTGAGATCCTATACGCAGAATCAAATCCCCTGCTTCAACGCTATCTCCGTCAGAAGCAAAAATCTTCCCCACAATACCGTCTTTAAGTGCTTTAATGTTTGTCTGCATCTTCATAGCCTCAATCACAAATAGAGGCTGCTCACGGTGTACTATATCACCTTCTTTAACAAAGAACCTTACGATCTTGCCGCTGAGCGGCGCCGCTACTTCCTCAGGATTGGTTGTATCGGCTTTTGGTCGTGCTTGAATCACAGTCCCTGCAGCAGACTTATCAGGAATTCTCACAGGACGTGACTGGCCGTTTAATTCAAAAAGAAGAGGTCTCCTGCCGTCAGACTCGAGCTCTCCAATAGCAAAAAGCTTAATAATTAGGGTTTTACCTTCTTCAATCTCAACCTCTACCTCATCACCAGCTTGAATGCCATAGTAAAAAATCGGTGTAGGCACAACCGAGGTATCCCCATAGAGCGTGCGGTGCTTATCAAATTCCTCAAACACTCCCGGATAAAGAAGAGCCGATATCAAGTCGTGATTCTTTATCGAATGATCAAGCTGTTTTTCCAACCGCTTCGACGTAGCGTCAAAATCCGCCGGGGGAATAAGCTCTCCCGGACGCACCTCGATAGGCTTTTCACCCTTAAGAATAGCTTTTTGCACATCGGGTGGGAATCCACCAGGAGATTGGCCGAGATTGCCGCGCATCATATCCACAACAGACTCAGGGAAGCTAATCTGGTCGGCTTTTCTTACCACATCATCGGTTGTGAGATTGTTCTGTAATAGAAATAGAGCCAGGTCCCCAACTACCTTGGAGGATGGAGTTACTTTAATTATGTCGCCAAAAAGTTGGTTTACATCTGCAAACATGCGTTTCACTTCTTCCCATCTTTCCTCCAGCCCCAGCCCACGCGCTTGAGCACGCAGGTTGGTGTACTGTCCGCCAGGGATTTCGTAGAGGTAAACATCAGCGTTTGAAGCCTTCATATCGCCTTCAAATGTAGCATAATATTCCCTTACAGCTTCCCAGTAGGCCGAGAGTTTATGCAAGCCTTCTACACTAATCCCCGTGTCTCGTTTCGTTCCTTCTAAAGCCGCCACCACTGCATTCAGACTCGGCTGAGACGTTTGTCCCGACAGAGCGCTTATAGCGAGATCAACTATGTCTGCTCCGGCTTCGGCGGCTTTTAGCACAGTAGCCTCCCCATTTCCGCTCGTTGCATGGGTGTGGAAATGAAGAGGGAGCCCCGTTTCTTCTTTTATGGCTCGTACGAGTTTTTCCGCCGCATAGGGCTTACAAAGCCCCGCCATATCTTTTATGGCGATAAAATGTGCTCCCATATGTGTAAGCTCTCTTGCAAGGTCAACATAGTACTTGAGCGAATATTTATCACGCTTAGGATCGGTAATATCGCCCGTATAACAAATAGCGGGTTCCACTACCTTACCGGTATCGAGTGCGGTTTCTATTGCAACCTTCATGTTGGGAATCCAATTAAAGCAATCAAAAATTCGGAATATGTCAATTCCCCAGGAAGCAGCCTCTTTTATGAATTCACGCACGACATTATCAGGATAATTCGCATATCCAACGGCATTTGCGCCTCGAATGAGCATCTGAAACAAAGCATTCGGCATGGCCTTTCTCAGACGCATTAGACGCTCCCAGGGACACTCCTTGAGAAACCGCAGACAAACATCAAATGTTGCCCCACCCCACATCTCAAAGGAAAAGATATTCCTCTCAAAGTGAGCGGTAGCTCTGGCTACTCGCAGCATGTCATAGCTTCTCATACGGGTTGCGAAAAGGGATTGATGGGCGTCTCGAAAAGTAGTGTCAGTGATAAGAAGACGTCTTTGATTTAGAACCCATTTTGACAAACCCTGCGGGCCTTCCTTCTCAAAAACAAGGCGATGCTCAGGAGGAGGCAATGGCTTATCGCCGTCAATCTCGGGCACACGTGGTCTTACAGGTGGATTTTTTTTCCAATGAGGGGGTTGGGAAATTGCCCGGTTTATGGTTGCGTCTCCTATAAAGTTCAAAATCCTCGTCGCCCTGTCGCGCGGTTCTTGAATTTCAAAGATCTCCGGATGTTCCTCGAGGAAAGTCGTAGTACAGGCCCCGCTGCGGAAAAGAGGATGTCTAATCACATTGAGCAAAAACGGAATATTGGTCTTCACACCGCGTATACGAAATTCCTGAAGCGCGCGATCCATTTTGCTTATGCACTGCCCAAATGTAAGTCCCCAGGACGTAACTTTAACGAGCATCGAATCATAGTATGGGGTGATTGCCGCGCCAGTGTATGCACTTGCCGCGTCAAGCCTTATCCCGAATCCGCCGGGTGAGCGATAGGCAATGATTCGTCCAATGTCGGGTCTAAAATTATTTGTCGGGTCCTCTGTTGTGATACGACACTGAAGCGCATAGCCACGGCTCTTTATCCCGGAAGACTTGGTAATACCAATTTCTGGATCGGATAATTTGTAACCCTCGGCAATGCGAATCTGCGCCTGGACAAGATCAATCCCTGTAATAAGTTCAGTCACCGTGTGTTCAACCTGTATACGGGTATTCATCTCTATAAAGTAGAAATTCCCCTCTTTATCCACAAGAAACTCCACCGTGCCGGCGCTCGTATAATTCACGGACCGGGCAATCTTGAGGGCTGCTTCATATATATTCTCTTTTAATTTGGAATCAAATGTAATAGCCGGAGCAAGCTCTGTGACCTTCTGATGCCTTCTCTGCACCGAGCAATCGCGCTCGAAGAGATGAACCGCATTACCGTACTTATCCCCTAAAATTTGTACCTCGATGTGTTTTGGATGTTGAACGTACTTTTCAAGGATTATAGCATCACTCCCAAATGCGGCTCGCGCCTCAGAACGAGCCTGGACGAGGTTCTCAAGGAGAGATTTACGGTCAAAAGTTGCACGAATCCCTCTTCCTCCACCTCCATGCGCTGCCTTGAGAAGGACAGGATAGCCATGGGCTTCGGCAAATTGAATTGCCTCTTCATCGCTGGATATAAAACCTTCTGTTCCAGGCACAATAGGCACTCCAAGACTTGCCGCAAGTCGTCTGGCTTCCGCTTTATCACCCATAAGAGCAATAGTCTCTGGAGTGGGACCTATAAATACAATTCCTGCATCGGTGCAAGCTTGGGCAAAATCCGTATTTTCAGATAAGAAACCATATCCTGGATGTATAGCATCCACGCTCTTCTCACGGGCTATTCGAATAATGCCATTGATATCGAGATAAGCTTCAACTGGCCCTTTATCTTTACCTATTAGATATGCTTCATCGGCCTTGTTACGGTGGAGAGAAAAAGCATCCTCTTCCGAGTAAATGGCAATGGTTGAAATATCAAGCTCCGTACAGGCGCGGAAAACACGTATAGCAATCTCCCCTCGGTTTGCCACCATGACTCTATGAAATGGGCGTATCAATCTCTTTCTGGCAGCTTGTCTGCTCATCCTTTTTTCTCCCATTCAACGATTTCTGAAGAAGTATTCAGGTGTCCTTTTCTCTAAAATATTTATCCAGGTCGTTTATTATACAATTTTTTAGAGTATTTTGAAGTTTTCCAAAGTGTAATATCAAGAATCTTCTAATTTTCGATAAAATTGGGGATGAGACGTTGTTAAGAATTTGACCTGAAATAAATAATTTCAAAACCATCAAATTCGATTTTTCTCAATTTTTATCCTCTGAAAGCCTCTTTACTGTACAGCCGAGCAGGAACTCCTGTTGACTTTAGTTATGGAGACCAATTACACTTAATTTTAAATGCTTTTTCCTATCTATCGTCCACGAAGACTAAGAAGGAACGAAATCATCCGTGCGATTATTCGGGAAACCGAGCTTTCCGTATGGGATTTCGTATATCCCATGTTTGTTGTGCCGGGCAAAAAGGTAAAACAAGAAATTAGCTCGATGCCTGGCATCTTTAGGCAGTCTATTGACAATATTACGGAAGAGATAAAGGAAACGAGAGAACTCGGTATAAACGCTATCCTTCTCTTTGGCATTCCCGAAAAGAAAGACGAACTCGGCTCAGGCAGCTATGACGAAAACGGAATCATACAAATGGCATTGAGAAAAATCAAAGAAGAGATCAAAGAGGTTCTTTTAATTACTGACGTTTGTATGTGCGAATACACAAGCCATGGTCACTGCGGCATTATAGAGAACGGTGAAGTTCAAAATGACAAAACGCTTCAATATCTTGCAAGAATTGCACTTTCTCATGCAAAAGCCGGAGCAGACATAATAGCGCCATCCGACATGATGGATGGACGAGTAAGTGCAATTAGAGAAGCACTGGATGCAAACGGATTTGAGAATATAGCAATAATGTCTTACTCAGCCAAGTACTCTTCCGCTTTTTATGGCCCGTTTAGAGAAGCCGCCGAATCAACGCCTCAATTTGGCAACAGGCGAGGATACCAGATGGATCCTGCCAACGTAAGAGAGGCTTTAAGAGAAATCGCCCTCGACATTGAAGAGGGAGCAGACATTGTAATGGTAAAGCCTGCCCTCTCTTACCTTGATGTTATAAAAGCAGCAAGAGAGGAGTTCAATCATCCGCTCGCCGCATACAATGTCAGTGGGGAATATTCAATGGTAAAAGCCGCAGGAAGGCTCGGCTGGATTGATGAGGCTCAAGTAATGATGGAGATTCTCACGAGTATAAAACGAGCGGGGGCGGATATCATAATTACATATTTTGCAAAGGAAGCGGCAAAGATTTTAAACTCGTTGAGAAGATAGGACACGAAAAAGAAGAACTATAAAGTAGGAGCGGCTTCCAGCCGCGATTTGATCGCACCAAGCTTGTCCTGAGTTTAATCGAAGGGATGGTGCTCCTACAAATGAACTCCAAAATGATAGAAGTAGACTTTACCACCTAGTTACTGGAATGAAATAACTTATGAAAAACACCACCTATAAAGTCGTTGAGGTCACAACCGTAACAGATGAGGAGCTGGAACGGGTATTAAATGAATGGACTGAGAAAGGATGGAGTTTAGATACTATTCAATTCGCTATGAGGGAATCCTCAAAAAGACCGGCTATGGCGTTTGTGATTTTTACAAGAAGTGAAGAAGCTGCTTAAAGTTAAGTTAAACAATCATCACTTAGGACTGTCGATAACATTATTCCAATTTATTAGAACTAAGCCAATTACTATAAGAACGATGCCGGCAAGTCGCGGAAGGGTTATTGCCTCTCTAAGAAAAATGGAAGCGTAAAGGGCAGTAAATAGTGGGAAGGTAGCCGCGATAGGAACTATCTTGGTAGTCAGGTCCTGTTTGAGAGCTACAAAGTAAATAAACAATCCGACGATTCCACCCAAAATTCCGGCAAGAATTATCCACAAGAAAGTCTTACCATCAACGGTACTAAACTCTCTATACTTGCCGGTTATCAACGATATGGTGACAACTATGGTAGTTGTAAATAAAAATCGTAAAGTAATGACAGTAAGAGGAGAAGCCTTTGCCAAACTCAGTTTTTCAAATATAGGAGTCATGCCCCATATAGACGCTACAAGTAAAGCCAAAGCCGCTGTTTTCATAACTTACCTCCAAAACCCTGTATTTTACTCTACATGTCATTGCGAGGAGTGAAACGACGAAGCAATCTATTTAGATTCCTCACTGCGTTCGGAATGACACCCTGTGTCTGATTGCTTCGCGGAGTTTACACCAAGCATGGCGAACGTGCCCGCAATGACAATTATCACAACTGAGATGTTAACCATCACCATCGACAAAGCCTATAACCTCGGTCAAGCTTTCTATTCTATGCACATCGTTCCTGCTTTTATACTTCCCTTTCTTATCCAGCAAAATAACCCTAATCCCCACTGAGTTAGCTCCGTAAAAATCATATTCGAGGCTATCGCCTATGTGAATGCACTCGGATGGAGATACCTTGCTTTTGCTAAGAGCCAAGGAGAATATCTCAGGTGAAGGTTTTGAGAACCCCACTTCACTGGATATTACAAAGGAATCAAAGTAGTCTATGATCCCCAGATCAGTGCATACGTCATAAACTCTGGTGTCGAAATTTGATATTATGCCCAATATCAATCCTCTCGCTTTAAGGAGCGATAAAACTTCCTTTGTTTCTGGAAATAGCTCCCATGCCTTGCTTCTAAACGTTTCAAAAAGCTCCTCGAAGTAGTCGTCAAATCGCTCAAACATACCCACTTCTGAAAAAACGTTTCTCACAACCTCATACCACCATTTCTTCTCATTGACTTTCCTATCTTCTGGAGAAAAGCCCGCAAAAGTTAGAGGAGGGGCAGATTTAAAAGCCCTGCTGAAGGCTTTTTCTATCGTCTCAGGTGTAGAGTTGGCGCCGTATTTTTTTGCCACACTCCAGTACTGGTTTCCTACTCCACCTTTAATATGAAAAAGTGTATCCGCAGCATCAAAAAAAACGGCTTTAACTCGGTTCTTGTCCATTACTATCCTCTTTGAATAAAAAGCATCTTTAATATACACTCTATTTTTGTAAGGAGTAACAAATTGAGAAAAATCAAACAAAGCCACAGAATCATCGCCATACTAGACGACCTCTTTTTCTATTCAAAAATAAGAGAGGCGGCAAAGCCTCTCAACTTAGAATTAGAGTTTATAAAAAACCCCAATGGGCTAAGCCAAAAAATAAAATCTGAAAAACCCTCCCTCCTCATATTTGATCTTAACTCGAAATCCTGCAATCCTCTGCAAATCATAAAAGACCTTAAGTCTTCGCCTGAGCTAAAGAACATTCCCATTCTCGGCTACCTGTCCCATGTTCAAACAGAATTAAAAGAGAAAGCCGTCGAAGCAGGATGCGACCTCGTGCTTCCTAGGTCAAGGCTTTCTAAGGATTTGAGGGAGATTTTAATGAGGTATTCAAGATATGGTTTGAAGAATTCTTAAATTAGATGGATTCAGAGTTGAACAATGAATAGTGTCGTTGTATCCGGTATTCCAACAATCATGGTGCGAATTTATTATTCTTCTTACCATTTATGGGCTGCTGAACATTTTTATCAACTAGCTGGGGAAATTGAGGATGCACATGAAGGACGATCTCGTTTTGATATTAAACATAGAGCCTATGTTACAAACACTATTCTATCATCGGTTGCATTCTTAGAAGCAGCTATTAATGAAGTGTTTCAAGATGCATTCGATAATTATCTAATTTACATTGGAAGTCTTAGCGTTGAAACTCGTAAAATTCTAGCCGATTTTTGGGACATGACGGAAGCCGATAACAAGTCTTTTGTATCAATCCTTGACAAATACCAGCTTGCACTACGTTTTGCTGGAATGGAACCGTTCAATAAAGGTGAAAATCCTTATCAAGACGCCAACTTAGTTGTCAAAATAAGAAACACGCTCATACACTATAAACCTCAATTATTAGGAGGTGAAAATATTCATCAACTTGAAGCCAAGTTAAAAGGGAAATTTCCTGAAAACAAGCTTATGTCTGGCTCAGCTGGTAATCCATATTTTCCAGATAAAGCATTAGGAAAAGGCTGCGCAGAGTGGACAGTGAAGTCAGTGCTAATCTTTGCAAATGGCTTCTTCTTAAGGATGGGTGTAATACCTCATTATAAAAAGGTAGAATTCACTAAACCTATAGCTGAGAAATTACCTAGGGATAAGTTAATAGTTCATTTTATTTTTTCCCTAAGTTTTGTAGCATTATCCTTCTCATATCCCAAATTCGGCTGAAGCCATTTTTCAACCTCTTCGATAGGCATATTCTTGCGTCTGGCGTAGTCCTCAACCTGATCTCGGTCTATTTGACCCACACGGAAATACTCCGTTCTGGGTCTGCGAAATACAAACGATTTAAAAACTTGTATGGAACTGATTTTGTTTGTAAATTATAACTTCAACGGGTAAGTTAACTATTTATGAAGCTAACGATAGAATTACCAGAAATTAAACCTCTTTCCGATTTGGATGATGCATATTTGAAAGAAATGTTGATAGCTACTCTTTATCATGTTGGAAAGCTTTCGGCAAAAGAGGCCTCTATGATCCTGGATAAAACGAGGCGAGAGTTTGAAGAAATGCTACCTAAATTTGGTTTCTCGGTGCTTAATGATTCCCAAGAGAATATTGATATAGAGCTAAATGCGTAGATTCTATGTCGAAAGCAATAGTCAGCGACACAAGTCCGCTCATATCTCTTGAGAAGATTAGCGGTGGTTTCAACTTTATCCGCAAGTTATATGATAAGGTTTTTATTCCACCAGCAGTATTAGAAGAACTGTCCAAAGGAAGTTTTTCAGACCCTGTAAAGTACCTGAAGAAATACAAGATAGAAGAACTGGTTGAAGTCAAACCCGTTTCAACAATTTCTGAGATTCCTGACATTGACCGATTAGATGAAGGAGAAAAGCAAGCTATCTCATTGGCTTATCAGTTGAATTTACCGTTATTAATCGAGGAAACAATGGGTCGTAGAATTGCGCTATCAGCCGGTATTCATATTTCAGGGATTGCAGGTCAGATTGTTAAAGCGTACAGAGAAAAAATTATTGAACGAACAGGAGCGACTCATAAATTAAAAGAACTTTTTCAGTCCGGGCGCATCAGTAAAAAGCTTTATGATGCATTATCAGTTGCACTAGAACGTTCATAACCCAAATTCGGCTGAAGCCATTTTTCGACTTCTTGAATAGACATTCCCCTGCGTTGAACGCAGTCATTTACCTCATCGCGGTCTATTCAAACAATATGGAGGTATTTCTATTTAAGGTGGGCAAAGTAAAAGGGTATTTAGAAATCTCCAGTAACCAAGCCTGTTAATTCATCACTATTTATAGAAACAGAGGACAAAGGACAAGAACTCTCGATGTAGTTAATACTGGACTTTCCTATTTATCAGTACAGAGGTAATATTGATATACAATGAGATCAAATAAAAAAAGGGTTATGCCATGTATAAAATAGAATACGAAGGTAAGGACATAGTAATAAGGTTTGATAAAAACTCCCTTATGAATCTGCTTGAGTACATAGAAATTGAGCAAATCCGTAAAAAAGCAAGATTACAGAAAAGCAAGCAAAGCGTTTAGCTAAGGAAATCAATCAAAAAGTATGGGATAAGCTGAAAGGGAAATTCATTGAGGAGTAATTGAACGAGAATAAACCCGTTATTGTTGATACCAATATTCTTATATCCATTCTGCTCAGAAAGAAATCTACATTTCTTGAAACCTTAAGGTCTGCTAAATATCAATTCTATATTTGTGAATCAACTATCATTGAGCTATTCAAACACAAAGATAGGATCATAGAGTACAGCGAATTATCAGAAGACAAGATTACCAAAGTTTACTACTTCCTTTTGAAAAGAGTTAATATCTTTAAAGAAGATTTGATTGAGAAATCCAATTGGGAAAGAGCCTATAAACTGTGTAAAGATGTAGATGAGACAGATACGCCTTTTGTCGCTTTGACATTGGAGTTAAACGGTTTGCTTTATTCAGGTGACAAGAAACTCAAAAATCATCTGAAAAGAAAAGGTTTAATTTGACCAAATAGACAACGTGGAGGTAAGTCTCACCCAGTTTAATAATTCCTATCAAGTAACTGTCATTCGACCGAAGGGAGAAATCTTTGCCTTCGACATAACCTGAAAACAAAGAAGATTCCTCACGTACGTTCGGAATGACACCTTTTTCAGATTGCTTCGCGGAGTTTATTCCTTCGCTTTGCTCAGGACGGGCTCTGAGGTATCGAAGTGACCAGAGTGATAGCCTTGAGAATTTTGACAGAGGGTGAAAATCGTGCTTACATTGTCCGACGGAATAAATCTTGATTATTACACTTTAACGTTTACCTCTTTCATAACCCAAATTCGGCTGAAGCCATTTTTCTACCTCATCCACAGACATATTCTTGCGTCTGGCGTAGTCCTCAATCTGGTCCCGGTCTATTTGACCAACGTGGAAATACTTCGCTTCAGGGTGGGCAAAGTACCAGCCTGAAACAGAGCTTGGAGGATTCATGGCAAAATTTTCGGTAAGAGAAATCCCGGTATTAGTTTCAGCATCGAGCAACTTCCAAAGCATACTCTTTTCAGTGTGGTCGGGGCAAGCTGGATAACCGGGCGCAGGGCGTATTCCCCTATATTTCTCTTTAATCAGGTTTTCAAAGGAAAGGTTTTCGTCCTTACCGTAACCCCAAAGAATTCGCGCTCTTTTATGCATCATTTCTGCAAGCGCTTCGGCAAAGCGATCGCCAAGAGCTTTCACTATGATTGATGAGTAGTCATCATTTTTCGCTTTGAAAGTCTCGGCAAATTCTTCCACCTCATAACCCGCTGTAACAGCAAAGCCTCCGATGTAATCTTTTCGCCCTGAATCCTTCGGCGCAACAAAATCAGAAAGACAGTAATAAACACTGTCTTCCGCTTCCTTATCTCTCTGCTGACGCAGGAAATGAAACGTTCCAAGAGCTTCTTTACGGAAGTCATTGATGTAAACTTCTATATCATCTCCAATGCTATTCGCAGGCCAGAAGGCAATTACAGCACGGGCTCCAAAGCGTCTTTCCTTCACGATTTCTCCAAGAAGCCTCTCGGCATCTCTGAAGAGCTCCCGCGCCTGTTTACCGTACTTTTCATGCTCAAATATTTTGGGATAGACGCCTTTCAAATCCCAAGCCCAGAAAAATGGAGACCAGTCTATAAACGGAACTACCTCCTCAAGTGGTATGTCATCAAGAATCCGCAAGCCTAATTTTTTCGGGGTATCAATCCGAACACTCTTCCAATCCGTTTTAAATCCTTTGGCGCGAGCTTCTTCCATAGATATGAAATTCCTTTGACTTTTTCCAGCCGCATAACGCTTGCGTTGTTCCTCTTGTTTCTGGCGGAGTTTTTCTTTATAGGACTCAAGTTTTTCAGGGTTTAGCAGCTCATTGCATACCCCAATAACAAGAGATGCATCCAGAACGTGTTCGACGACACCGCCATATTGCGGAGCAATCTTGATTGCGGTGTGGGCTTTACTGGTTGTAGCTCCGCCTATGAGAAGTGGTATCTTAAAACCCTGGCGTTCCATCTCGGAAGCGTTATAGACCATCTCGTCAAGAGATGGAGTGATGAGTCCGCTCATGCCGATTATGTCGGCTTTTACTTCCCTGGCAGTGTTTAGAATCTTTTCACTGGGAACCATAACACCAAGGTCAAAAACCTCATAATTATTGCAGGCAAGAACGACAGAGACGATATTTTTCCCAATGTCGTGTACGTCGCCCTTTACCGTAGCAATAACAAACTTTCCTTGATTTCTTGTGTTTTGAGTCTTAGCTTTTTCCGCCTCCATAAATGGTTGAAGGTAAGCAACGGCTTTTTTCATAACGCGGGCACTTTTTACTACCTGAGGAAGAAACATCTTGCCCGCCCCGAAGAAGTCCCCTACAACCTTCATGCCATCCATGAGAGGACCTTCAATAACATCAAGAGGCCTTTCATATTGTTGACGGGCTTCCTCAGTATCCTCCTCGATATAATCAGTAATTCCGTTAACAAGAGCATAACTAAGGCGTTCATTCACGGTGCCTCTGCGCCATGCTTTTTCATCTTTGATTTTATCTTTACCTTTATCCTTAACTCGTTCCGCAAAATCAATGAGCCGTTCCGTTGCGTCAGGTCTCAGATTGAGAAGAACATCCTCTACTAATTCAAGTAGCTCCTTGTCAATGTCTTCATAGACCGCCAGCATCCCGGCATTCACGATTCCCATATCAAGCCCGGCTTTGATTGCATGGTATAGAAAAACACTGTGCATGGCTTCGCGCACCAAATCGTTGCCGCGAAATGAAAAAGATATGTTGCTTATTCCACCGCTCGTACGGACTCCAGGACAGATAGCTTTAATCTCTCTTAAAGCTTCTATAAAGTCGAGAGCGTAGTTGTTATGCTCTTCTATCCCTGTAGCCACAGTGAGGACGTTGGGGTCAAAAATAATATCAGTCGGATCCATTCCGACCTGTTCGGTCAGAAGCTTATATGCACGGTGACAAATACGAGCCTTGTCGGCTTTAGTTGCGGCTTGTCCTTCTTCATCAAAAGCCATAACCACAACGGCTGCGCCGTAGCGCATAATCAGACCTGCCTGATCAAGAAATTTTTTCTCCCCCTCTTTAAGGCTTATGGAATTCACAACGCACTTGCCTTGGATAGATCGAAGACCAGCTTCGATAACAGACCACTTAGAGCTGTCTATCATAGCAGGAACACGGGAAATATCGGGTTCTGATGCAATCAGGTTTAAAAAGCGGGCCATGCAGGCTTCACCATCAAGCAGAGCTTCATCAAAATTTACGTCAATAATATTTGCACCGTTTTCTACCTGCTGCCTTGCAACGGATAGAGCTCCTTCAAAATCGTCTGCTTTAATGAGCTGCGCGAATTTTGGTGAGCCCGTTACGTTTGTGCGTTCTCCTATCATGATAAAAGGAGTTGCATCGCCTTCTATTTTAAGAGGTTCAAGACCGCTGAGGCGTGTGGCCGGGGGAAGTTTGGGAATCTTGCGTGGAGGAATATCTCGCAATTTTTGTACTATAGCGCGTATATGTTGTGGTGTAGTTCCGCAACAGCCTCCAACTATGTTTATAAACCCGCTCCTAGCAAACTCTTCAAGATAACCTGATGTATCATCAGGTGTTTGATCGTAACCCGTGTCGCTTAGAGGATTGGGAAGCCCAGCATTTGGGTAGCAACTAGCGTAACACTCCGCAATTTTGGAAAGCTCTTCCATATAGGGGCGCATTTCCTTAGCCCCTAAAGCACAATTAATACCCACACTCAAGGGCTTAGCGTGCATAACGGAATACCAGAAAGCCTCAATGGTTTGTCCAGAGAGGGTGCGTCCTGATGCGTCAGTAATCGTCACAGATAACATCACGGGGACGCGTACAGGATATTCATCAAAAAATTTCTCGATGGCAAAAATGGCGGCTTTTAAGTTGAGAGTATCAAAAGTAGTTTCAGGAAGAAGTATATCAATCCCGCCGTCAATAAGCCCTTTTACCTGCTCGTAATAAGCGTCAACCAATTCCTGAAAGGTGACGGCACGAAAGGCAGGATTGTTAACGTCAGGCGACATTGATGCAGTTTTGTTAGTTGGTCCCAGGGCTCCTGCCACAAAACATTTGCGTCCAGGGCTTCTTGACATAAATTCATCTACCATTTTTCGGGCGATTCCTGCAGCGGATTTATTCAGCTCATAGGCGATATGTTCAAGTCCATAGTCGGCCTGAGAAATTCTCGTGCTGTTAAAGGTATTGGTTTCAATGATGTCCGCTCCTGCTTCGAGATATTCACGATGTATGCTGGCGATAATATCGGAACGGGTCAGATTCAAAAGGTCGTTGTTTCCTTTGAGGTCTTTATGATGATTCTTAAAGCGCTCGCCTCTAAAGTCTGCTTCTTCCAGCTTATATCGTTGAATCATAGTGCCCATTGCACCGTCAAGAAAGAGGATGCGCTCTTCGAGCAATTGACGGAGAACCTCTGCTTTTCTGGTTTCAGGTTTCTTTTGCATGGTAAAGATTATACCAAAAAGGTACTAAAGTTTTATAGAACATCAAGCTTCTTCCCAATTTAACCCTATCATAATGTAGAGACGACCCGCCGGGTCGTCTCTACTCTAGCTTGGCAATAAAAACACCTAATCAGACTTTGGCTCCTCCAAAAGATAAGAATAGTTTTCTTTTATTTTCTCAATCAGAGACAAATCCAGTTTGGTTTTATAAAGAGTTTTTGCTTTCGAGATCTGTTCCAGTGTTAGTTTCTTCACCCCTGTTAGATTTGCCTCCCCAAGATTAACTCCGTCCAGATTGGCAATTTTGAGCGATGCCCCCACCAGATTAGCCTTAGAGAGGTCAGAGCGCATAAGGTGTGCCCCCTCGAGGTTTGAACCCTCTAAGTTCGCTCCTTCAAGTATTGCATCTTCGAGATTCGTCCCATAAAGATTTGCTTCCTTTAGATTTGCTGCTTGTAAGTTGGTTTTCTTGCAGAACGCCAATTTAAGATTTGCTCCTTCGAGGTTTACTCCCTTAAGATTTAATCCATTCAGGGTTGCCCAGCTTAACTCGGCTTGTGTACTGGGATTTTTCTCCCTCCACTCATTCCAAACCTCTGTACCTTGCTTGAGTAGATCAACATGCTCTTTTTTTGCCATTATCTACCACCTCTAGGCAACTTTGTTCATGGAACAGACAAGAATGTCTATTCCAAAAATTATAAAACGGTGGGTCAGACATTCCTGTCTGACAAACACTCGGTTCATTAACAAGATTTATAGACTACCCAAATTCAATTGTACCTTTATGGCCAGTGTTATTCCCAATTATTCCTCAGTTCACGTAACTCCTTAAAAATTATCCTCGGATCATTCCCAATGGATGTTTTTCTCTTTTTCATTCCTGCAATCACTTCCGGGGCGTCATATCGGAAAAAGGGATTGTATTTTTTCTCTTCTCCAATTGTAGTAGGACAAGACTCTTTTCCCTGAGAGCAGGCAGACCTTACTTCATCAAGCTTAATCCTTGCCGCCTTATTGTCAGGTTCAATATGCAAAGCAAATCCTAGGTTTGCCTCTGCATAATCATGTCCAACGAATACCCTGAAGTTATCTGAAAGAGACCTGAGCTTGAACGCAATACTTTCGTAAAGTACATCAACGTTTCCTCTATACCTAGTATTACCGCAGCCAGCCAGGAATAAGGTATCTCCAACAAAAACATTTTCCCCAAGGACCAAAGAAACATGCTCGGGACAATGCCCCGGAGTATGGATAACCCTGATTTTTTGTCTTCCTAAATCTATTACATCGGCATCTTTAATAGAGACACTCCCAGGAGAAACAAACTCTTGTCCCTTCGGATGAATTAGAATACTAGCTCCCGTAGCTTTGATTAATGCGTTGTTTCCCCCTATATGGTCAGGATGGGCATGAGTGTTGATTATGTATCTAACCGTAAGACCTTGATCTCTTATAAAATCAAGGATGGGTTTTGCATTAAGCGGGTCTATAACAGCGCATTCCAAAGTTTCGCAGCACCAAACAACATAGTTATAGTTGTTGTCACTCCCTTCTATGCGTATCCTTGCAATGCCATAGCCTTTTTCAGTAAATAAATCCATTTCCTTCTCCATAAAAAATCAACTTCCCATCTTAAGCACCCTGCATTTATCAAAGATGCTGCACGGAAAAGATAGTTTATTTAGCAAAGCCTCCAGATCAGTGAAGCTTCCAGAAAGCATAAGTTTCATGCTTAATCTCTTTCCATGCACAAGAACAAAAATATCTTCAATTGAAGAGAATTTTGCAAAGCCGTTTTCAACTCCTTTTAGAATTCCCCTTATAACAATTCTTGACTCCATAACAACCGCTTCTATATTCATGCCGACAAACTGCTTTATGTCCTGCTCTTTCATTGCAATTCTCCTAGAATTTACAGTTTTATTAGCTGCAAGTATTGGGTAAACTAATTATGCCATAAATTCTTATTGACCTTTAATATGATCATTATACTCAAAAAGCCCATTCATTAGCCATGCAAAAAAGACTCATTAAAACACAAACTATAAGGGGAAAAAATATAGAACCGTTCATTGTTCTGGCCATAGTGCTGCTTATTGCATGCGGTGGAGGTAAGGAAAAAGAAATTCCCGGAATGAATATTGCTGGGATAAGAACTACAATTTCAAGAATACTCATCTCTCCTCTAGCTTTTGATAGCGCGATAGTGGCCGTTGAAGGATTAGCCCATGATGTGAAAAAAGAAACCGTAAATGGAGAAAAAACTGAGAAAACCTTTTTTAAACTCGCCGATCTCAGGGGGAATTTTATAAACGTATCCATATTAGGCAAATGGGAAATTGTCGAAAATGACCATCTTATAGTTGGAGGAATATATAGAAGAACAACAAACGAAATAGAGGCCGAACAGGTAGAGAAAATCCAACTAGAAGAAGAAAAATAGGATAAGTTTGGATAATTATTTTACCACAAAAACACTGATTTTGGCTTTTATTTGCCGCCCTATTTTTCTTGACAACCTTATAAATAAAGGGTAATTCTTTACGGTCACTCTATAATAAAAGAGGTATTGGATGAGTTATGTAAAGGGACTCAAGTGTAGGGAATGTGGGAGAGAATACCCTAAGGAACCCATTCACGTTTGTGAATTCTGTTTTGGCCCTCTTGAGGTAAGCTACGACTATGATGAGCTTAAGAATGTCATCTCACGAGAGGCAATTCAAAAAAGAGAACACAACATCTGGCGATATAGAGAACTTCTACCGATTGACAATCCACCGAGCGTTGGATTCCATGTTGGGTTCACACCACTTTTAAAGGCCAATAATCTGGCAAGAACCTTGGGCGTCCGAGAGATTTATATCAAAAACGACTCTGTATGTTATCCTACCCTTTCATTTAAAGACAGAGTCGTCTCAGTAGCCCTTTCTAAAGCAAAAGAGTTCGGGTTTAAAACAGTTGCTTGCGCTTCCACAGGTAATCTCGCTAATGCAGTTTCTGCACTCTCTTCACTCGGAAAGCTTGAAACCTACATATTTATTCCCCGAGACCTAGAGCAGGCAAAGATTATCGGTACTTCTGTTTATGGAGCTAATCTTATAGGCATTAATGGAAATTACGATGACGTCAACCGACTTTGCAGTGAGATTGCAGGGAAATTTGGTTGGGGCTTTGTTAATATAAATATGCGCCCATACTATGCTGAGGGATCAAAAACATTTGGCTTTGAAATAATGGAGCAACTTGGATGGCGGGTCCCGAAGCACATCGTAATACCAATGGCAAGCGGATCTTTGCTGACTAAGATATGGAAATCTATCAAGGAATTTGAGAGACTGGGTCTAGTAGATAGGACAGAGACAAAAATCTATGGAGCCCAAGCTAAAGGATGTTCTCCCATTACAACTGCAGTAAAAAACGGTTGGGAGATTTTTAAGCCCGTGAAACCGGATACCATTGCAAAATCTCTTGCCATAGGCAATCCTGCTGATGGGTTTTACGCAATGTGCGTAATTAGAGAAAGTGGAGGCTTTAGCGAAGATGCCACCGATAAAGAAATCGTAGAAGGAATGAAACTACTTGCGGAAACCGAAGGAATATTTACAGAAACAGCAGGGGGTGTAACAATGGCTGTGACAAAAAAACTTATCAATCAAGGCGTTATTCCAAGAGATGAATCAATCGTGGTATCTATTACTGGAAATGGGCTTAAGACTCAAGAACCTCTAGTTGATAGGGTTGCAAAACCTCATCTCATTCAAGCAAAGCTTGAAGAATTTGAAGAGCTTTATAACAGAATTAAAAGTTGAATCAAAAGGAGGTAACCAAAATGCCCTCTGTGAGAATTCCAACTCCACTTAGGAGACTTACCGGAGAGAAGGATGAAGTTAGAGTAAATGCCAAGAACATAGAAGATTTGATTCAGGAGCTTGAAAAACAGTTTCCAGGCATAAAAGAAAGGCTCTGTGACGAGACTGGAAATGTAAGAAGATTCATAAACCTTTACGTCAATAACGAAGATATAAGATTTCTGAAAGGAATAGAGACAGAGATCAATGACAGTGATGTTGTTTCAATAGTACCTGCAATTGCAGGTGGCAAGGTATAGTAAGGACCGAAATGAAATTTGAACTTATTCATACTTTCTAGACCTTCAATTAAATAAAACAATTTTGAAGATAATACACATAAACGAATGGAAGGAAAGAGTTATTTTATGAATAAATTTATTGAAATTTCAGGAAATATCAGGACAATAACTAACCACGTATGAGAAGATATTTTCTTATCTTGGACCTTGTTAGAGAATTGCAATTAATAAACTTAAATTTCAAGACCCCGGATTTGTAATAGAATAAAAATTAAACAAACAATCACAAGGAGGTATTGGTAAAATGAGCAAGAATAAATCTCTAATACTTTTTTTGCTTTTAGTCTTAACCTTTGCTTTCGGCTGTGCTAAGAAACCTGACCAAGAACTTAGCAGTGCTGAGGAGGCACTTAGAGCGGCACAGGAAGCGGGCGCAGAGGAACTCGCTCCAGAGGAATACGAAGCTGCAGAGAAACTGATAGAAAGGGCAAGAGAACTTATTAGTCAAGGGAAATACGATGAGGCAAAAGAGCTGCTACGTCAGGCTAAAGCAAAAGCCGAAGAGGCAAAGAATAAAGCTGAATTCGCAAAACAAGAAAAGAACCTGGAGGAACTCAGACAAGGAATTCCTCAAGTAACAGGGCTTGGAATTCAGGATATATTCTTTGATTATGACCGTTCAAACATTACGACTGATGCAAGACCTGTGCTTGACAATAATGCCTCAATTCTAAGAAATAATCCGAATGTTAACGTTGTGATAGAAGGCTATTGCGACATAAGAGGGACAGATGAGTACAACCTTGCACTTGGGCAGAGACGAGCTGAATCTGCAAAGAATTATCTAATTCGTCTTGGTATTTCGCCCTCAAAAATACAGGCGGTAAGCCGAGGAGAGACTACTCAGTGGGCAGAAGGAACAACAGAGGGAGCATATCAGCAAAATAGGAGAGCCCACTTTATTCCCACTTCCGCATCTTTTGGTGGCCCTTCAAGCTAGTTTTTCCTCATACTCCGGATGATAATAGCGTAGAGACGACCCCCGGGGTCGTCTCTACAGTACTGAATAAGAGCCTAAGAAAAGAACAAAGCATAGAGAATTAAAACATACTATGTTGTAACTCAGTAAGATTTAAGATGGTGTTTTAAGTAATGCATATACGCTTTCCCCAAATTGTCTATCCATATATAACCAATCCTGTTATTGGGTTATCCGTTAGTTAAATAGGTATAAGATTTGAAATCAGGGACTTGAGTTGTTTAATTTGGCGTGCATTTACTCATCCAAACAATTCACGGAATTTCTCGAAAAAATTCTTTACAGTTGGATTTTGATTACCTTCACCCGCTTTTGCAAATTCTTCGAGCAGCTCTTTTTGCCTTGAATTGAGGTTCACGGGTACCTCGACGTTTACCTTAACGTAAAGATCCCCCCTACCATTTCCGTTAACGGATGTTACACCTTTATCTTTAAGCCTAAACGCTCGTCCAGGCTGCGTTCCAGGTGGGATTTTAATTGTGGTTTTACCTTCAAGGGTTGGAACCTCTATTTCCGCTCCTAGCGCCGCTTGGATGAAACTCACAGGGATTTCACAAAAAATGTCCTTTCCCTCTCGCTTAAAGAACGGATGCTCGCTCACGTATATTTCAATATAGAGATCACCACCTGGTCCACCGAAAACTCCTACCTCACCTTCTCCGCGAATCCTTAGCCTCGCGCCGCCGCTGACTCCAGCAGGGATTTTTACTTTAACCTTATTTTCAGAGATTATAAATCCTTCCCCACGACATCTAGGACAAGGCTTTTTTATCACTCTTCCAGCACCTCTACAGCTTGAACAGGTTCTGCTAAGAGCAAAAAAACCTTCTGAGTATTTGATAGCTCCTTTTCCACCACATACCATACATACAGCTTCTCCGCCAGGTGCAGCCCCTCTTCCACCACATTCCGAACAAAAGACTCTTTTGGGTATAGAGATTTCTTTTTCAACACCAAAAGCAGCTTCTTCAAAACTAAGCTCAAGATTATACTTTAAATCCCTGCCCCTTTCAGGACGGCGTCTCCTGCCGGCATTAAAAACCTCGTCAAACAGATTCTCAAAAAGATCATTAAAATCACCCGAGAAGCCCACATCCGAAAACAATCCCTCACCCGACATATGACCAAAACTATCGTATTGAGCTCTTTTTTCAGAATCTCTCAGAACTTGATATGCCTCGTTAATTTCCTTAAACCTCTCTTCAGCCTGAGCATTCTCGGGATTTCTGTCAGGATGATACTGAAAGGCAAGTTTCTTGTAAGCTTTTTTTATCTCTTCCTGAGTGGCACTTCGACTTAGCCCTAAAACTTCATAATAGTCTCTTTTTGTCATAATACATCATCCCTGTAGATATTACACTATTCGTCAACTTCCTCCGCACTCTTGGCTCTTTGTTGAGAATAAATAAACTCAGCAAACCTATAAGAGGCTTCCTTAAGCTCGTTGAATGCCTCTTTGGTCTCAATATAACTCTCTCCAGCAAGAGCTTGTTTCATTCTCTCCATCCCCTTTTCGATTAGTTTTCTTAATCCTGGTTCCGCCTTATCGCCATAGGCATCAAGAGTTTTAATAACCGAATAAAGAAGCCCATCCGACTCGTTCTTTAAAAGAGCGAGTTCCTTTCGTCTTCGGTCTTCTTCGATACTATTTAGGCCAGTTTCTATTATTTTCTGAATATCTTCTTCGCTGAGTCCACCTGAAGGAAAAACCTGAATCGCCTGTTTTTTCCCGGTACCCAAATCCCTGGCAAACACATGAAGAATACCATCGGCATCTACTTCAAAGGATACTTCAACCTGCGGCATTCCCCGCGGGGCAGGAGGGATTCCTACAAGGTTAAATCTCGCTAGAGAAATATTATCACCTGACATCTCTCGTTCACCCTGAAGAACGTGTACGCTCACAAAATCTTGATTATCAATAGCTGTTGTAAAAATTCTGCTTCTTCTTGTAGGAATCGTAGTGTTTCTTTCTATAATTTTAGTAAACAATCCCCCTTTAGTCTCTACGCCAAGAGAAAGGGGAACTACATCTAAGAGAAGAACCTCTTCAACTTTTCCCTCTAGAACCCCGCCCTGGATTCCCGCACCGATTGCAACGACTTCGTCAGGATTGATTCTCTTTTGAGGCTCCTTTCCAAATATGCTTCTAACTTTATCCTGAACCTTAGGCATTCTGGTCATACCGCCGACAAGAACGACCTCATCTATTTCCTGCGGTCTCAATTTAGCATCTTCAAAAGCTTGGAGACAGGGCACCTCTAGTCTTTCAATCAAATCAGCAACTAACTCCTCAAGCTGCGGTCTTGTAATCTTGACATTCAAGTGTTTTGGTCCGCTTGAATCTACAGCAATAAAAGGGAGATTTATATTGGTCTCAAAAAGCGAAGAAAGCTCGTGTTTGGCCTTCTCACAAGCTTCTCGAATCCTTTGTAGTGCCATTTTATCAACCCGTAAATCGATTCCGTGTTTTTTGATAAAGTCTTCTATGACAAACTCAACCAATTTCTGGTCAAAGTCATCCCCACCTAAGAAGGTGTCACCACTCGTGGATTTAACTTCAAACACACCGTTTGCTATTTCTAGTATTGTTATATCAAATGTTCCACCACCCAAGTCGAAAACCGCTACTTTCTGATTTGTTTTCTTATCCAGACCATAAGCAAGTGCGGCTGCGGTAGGCTCATTGATTATACGTCTTACGTTAAATCCAGCAATTCTGCCTGCATCCTTTGTGGCTTGACGCTGGCGATCATTAAAATGCGCAGGAACCGTTATAACAGCTTCATCTATCTCATGACCAAGATACTCCTCAGCAATCTGCTTCATTTTTGTGAGTATTATTGCCGAAATCTCTTGTGGACTATACCCCTTCCCGTCTACTTCAACCCATGCATCCTCTGAAGCACTGGCAATAATATTATATGGAGCATACTGCCTTGCTTTCATCACTTCAGGGGCATCGTAACGCCTACCTACTAGCCTTTTTACACCAAAAATCGTGTTGAAGGGATTTACCACCGCCTGCCTCTTTGCTACGGCACCAGAAAACCGGCTTCCATCTTCAGTAAAAGCAACGACTGAAGGGGTAGTCCTACTTCCCTCCTCATTCGGAATTACTACAGGACTTCCTCCTTCAATCACAGCTACACATGAGTTGGTTGTTCCAAGATCGATACCGACTATCGGCATTATGACTCCACCCTATCTAGTTATTTTCAATGTCTTCATCTAATAAATTCGAGGTTTCTTCTGAATTGCCTTCAATCTTATTTCCTTCGGAAGCGCTTTTTTGTTCTTTAGATACAACTACAAGCGCAGGTCTCAGCAGCCTATCTTTCAGAGTATACCCCTTTAACACCTCGGAAAGAATTATTCCGGGTGTTATGTCACTAGACTCTACACGTTCTATAGCCTGGTGATATCTGGGATCAAATTCTTGGCCTTTGCTAGCGTCTACTGGTTGGACTCCAAACTTCTCAAGGCAACTCAGAAAGTGTTTATAGACCAGCTTTACACCCTCAACAATTGGTTTAGCATCCTCGTTAGATTCCGAATGTTCAAGCGCACGCTCTAAGTTATCAAGCACGTTAAGAAGCGCTTTTATAAGTTCCTCATTTGCATAAGCTATGGTATCAGCTTTTTCTTTTGATACCCTCTTTCTATAGTTATCAAAATCAGCAGCTACCCTTAAGTATCTTTCGTGTAGTTCATTATACTCTTTTTTTCTTTCTTCAATCTCCTGCTCAAGGGATTTTATAGTTGTATATAGATTTTCCTCCGGTAAATTTGCATCTTCTCTATCCTCTAGGCTTTCGGCATTATTTTTAAGGTCGCCACTTTCTTTCTCTTCTTCTCTATCGTTATCACTCATTTCATTCCCCCTCACTGACAATTTTAGTCACAATCCTGGCAGTATAATTAACTAGCGGAATTATCTGAGAGTAATCCATACGCATCGGTCCTAATACACCAAGGGTTCCAAGTCTCTTATCTCTACCATAAGGGGCAGCAACTAGGCTATACCCCTCCATTACACCATTTTGAGAACCTACAAACACCTTAGTACCATCTCCTTTCATTACCTTATCCAAAATATCCACTAGGTATTTTTTTTCATCGAAAGCTCTAAAAAGCTCTTTAAGCCCCTTAAGATTATTAAAATGAGGATTATCAAAAAAAGAGGTCTGTCCCTTTATGTAAACATCAGACTTGGGTTTCCGCTCAAATACTTTGGTACTAAATCTGATAACACTTTCAATAAACTCTCGATAGACTCGGTCTTGATCCCTGACCTTATCAAGCAATAAAGACTTTACCTCATCTAATGTAAGTCCAACTGCAAGTTTATTCAAATAATCACGCATTCGATAAAATACTTCCTTGGGAATTCGCATATTAAGTCTTACGAGTGTTTTCTCAGTCATTCCTCCTTCAAATACAATAATAACGAGAACTTTTTTATCCCCTAGTTTTACTAATTTAGCCGACCTAATTTTCATAAACCTTGTGCTCGGGATAGTAGCTAAGCCTGCACAATGGGATATGTCCGATAGCATTCTGCTGGTTTCATACATAACTTCATCTATAGTTCCGTCAAGTTTTTTATATCGTCTTCTTATAAACCCTCTTTTTACCTCAGAAAGCTCATTAGGATAAAGCAATGAATCAACGTAAAACTTTACCCCTTTCTCAGCCGGTATTCTCCCGGCAGACACATGAGGCTGGATAAGGCAACCATTATCCATAAGCTCGGCCATTGCGCTTCTCACGGTAGCAGAACTCCAAGGCAGTCCATAGTTTTCAACGAGTGCAGACGATCCTATGGGCTCTCCTGTTTTTATATAATAATCAATAACCAAATGAAGTAGCTGCTTTCCTCTTTCCGATAGCTTTATTTCGCTCATGACCGTTTATCCTTGAAAAATATAATAATTACACGACACATTGTCAACGCAAGGATTTGAATTCATAGACGATTTAATCTAATAAAACAAAATTATTAGGAGACAAAGTGAAGCCACTCTTCGGCCTAAAGGCCGAAGCTTCAGCTCTGTGGCATGCTGGAGGTTTGCTCCCTTATATACCGCTTAATCATCTCTTCTTGAGCAACTCCAACTGTCTCGGCAAAATATCCATCTGCCCAGAAACTATCTCCCCAGAGAAATTCTTCAAGCTCCGGAAACTCCTTTCGAATTACCCTCGATGATCCTCCCTTAAAATATTGTACTATCTTTGCAACTGATATATCCGGTGTAACTTGCACCAACATGTGAATATGATCCAATCTCACACTTAGCTCCTCTATA
>JACPIY010000081.1 GCA_016187835.1 Deltaproteobacteria bacterium
CTTAGAACAATTGGGTTAAGAAAACATGATTTTTAGCTGTCATCCCGAACTTGTTTCGGGATCTCTTTTGTAAATATGGGATGCTGAACCAAGCTTGTGCTGAATTCATTTCAGTATTCAGCATGACAACTAAATCCTTCGCGGAACTTATTACTTGCTTTCGCTAAATATTGGCTATGAGATATCGAAGCGCTAGGAGTGACAGCCTAGAGAATTTTGACAGAGGGTGAAAATAGTACTTCCATTGTCCGACAGAATAAATCTCGATTGTTACAGTTAAGCTGAAACTTCAATGCATGCCGAAGAGCTATGCGGTTCAGGCATCCATCGCCATAAACAAGTTATTCAACGATTCTGCCAAAGTCGGATGAGCAAAAATGGCGTCACGAATTCGGGTATAGGGAACCCTTCCCATCATTGCCATCTGTAACAGCGCCATGACTTCTCCACCCTCAATTCCTAAGACTGCACAGCCCAAGATTTGACCAGTTTCAGCGTCTACAATGGCTTTAATAAAGCCTCGTGATTCACCGACTTCTAATGCCCTGGCAACAGAAGCCATCGGCAGCTTGGCAACACGAATCTCTTTCCCTTGTGCCCTAGCCTCTGTTTCGGTTAATCCGACATGTCCGAGTTGCGCGTCAATAAAAACGGTATATGGTACCAGACGACCCGTCGTGGTGGCATTGCCGCCCTCTAATAAATTCGTGCGTAGAATTCGGAAATCATCATAGGAAATGTGAGTAAAAGCCGGTCCTCCTTTCACATCACCGATAGCATAAACACCCGACACGTTGGTCTCCAGCCGTTCGTTAACTTTGATAAACCCTCTTTTATCCGTCTCGATACCAGCGGCATTGAGGTTTAATTCCGCCGTGTTTGGCTCCCGTCCCGTAGCGACTAATAGATGAGATCCGGTGATTTTTTTCTCTGCTGCGGGTGGCCGGATGGTTATCCGGATCCTTCCGTCCCCAACCTGTTCCACTTGTAGGGCCTCTGTATTCAAGTGGATTTCGATTCCGTCTTCCCTTAGAATCTTCGCCACTTCATCAGCGACATCGGGGTCTTCCCTGCCAAGAAGTTGGGTATCTGTTTGAATTATAGTTACGTCGCTTCCAAAACGGCGAAACATCTGGCCGAATTCCAGTCCAACATAACCGCCACCCAGCACTAACAGATGTTCGGGTAATTCATCCAGTTCCATGATAGTGGTGGAATCCAAGGTCGGCACCTTTTCCAAACCGGGTACGGGCGGTTTTATAGGTTTTGCACCAACATTGATAAAAATCTTCTCTGCAGTCAGAAGGCGCGTTCCACCATCATTCAATTGTACTTCTACAGTTCGTGTGTCTGTAAAGCGGGCTTTTCCAAATATCAGGTCTAGGTTATCCGTGTTCTCAAGCCTTCTTTGTCCGCTCTCGCGGAAACTCTCGACAATCGCTTCTTTGCGTGCCCGCACTATAGCCATATCAACGGATACAGGACCTGTGTTCACTCCATAATCCGCTCCTCGGCGCGCCAGATATGCTATTCGTGCACTGGCAACCATTGTTTTAGTAGGTGTACAGCCATAATTGATGCAAGTCCCCCCTACATATTGACGCTCAATAACGGCAGTTTTCCAGTTGGCTTTCGCCAGCGCAACGGATAAAGGATTACCGGATTGACCGCTGCCGATAATAATGGCCTTGTAGGTTTCTGGGTTATGCTTAGCTTGGGGTCATCGCAAAATATTCTTCCCTAAATTAACAGTTATTTTATTTGTTGTCTACTCCGCGAAGCAATCTGACAGAAAGTGTCATTCCGAACGTACGTGAGGAATCTAAATAGATTGCTTCGTCGCTATGCTCCTCGCAATGACACTTAGGGCGGTACAATTGCAAGAGCATACCCTGCAGCACGCTGCTGGCTGTTGATTTAGAAGTTGTCTAAATTACAATCGCTTAGCCGATCTGGACCAATCCAGCAATCAAACTCTACAAAATTCATTCATATTACTGGGATGATTTGACTAGAGAATTTTAACGACAGAGTAAATCCGTCTAAATCTGCTGCTGAATCGTTCTAGTGCTCCTGATGGCAATGTAGAGGTGTAACGTTACAAATCACCGGCTGACAAACCGCGCAGGAGTTTGACAGTTGGGTACATTTGATGGTTGCCCTCGGCTTCTTCTATATTGGGCCTTCGTAATACTTGGAGCCGCGATTATTGAAAGCAGGCTTAGTGCCTTCAAGGATATCCACAATAGCTTTGTTTATTGCTGGATTCTCAATTGCTCCCGAAATGTAAGTCATCTTATAGTTGCCTTTCTTGTCTAAATCCGCACAAATGACTTGTTCTGCATCGCATACTACCGCAAGGTTTGGATTGTGCGTGACAATTATTATCTGTCGACGTTCTTTTGCCTCCTTCATACAAGGCACAAGCAATTCATAAACAGTTTGGTTGTCGAGATTTTCTTCTGGTTGGTCAATGATCAACGGAATATCGTCCTTATCGACTAATTACTAAGAAAAATTTCGTATAATCACCCTATACGGCATATTATACGAAAAACCCTGTAACAACTGTTATTGCCGGTCAGTATATAACAAGCACTGTCCTGTATCAACTGCGGGATACAGTTATAGATAATTGACTTTTAGGAGACAGCCTTACTGAATTTTTTCCTGAATCCCGTTTTATCATTTGGGACAGTCGCCTGCTTATTCCAGAAACCCCTTTAGTACTTCTCCGTGTTCCGAGGTTGCAAGCTTTGTAAGTGCTTCCTTCTCAAGCTGCCTTATCCGTTCACGACTGAGATTAAATTTTGTCCCAATCTCCTCAAGTGTGTGTGTTGCTTCATACCCAATTCCAAATCTCAATCTAACTATTTCCTCTTCACGTGGAGTGAGAAGCGATAGAGTTTCCTTTACTTTTTCTGTAAGTGCAGCATTTACCATAACAGAATCTGCTGTGGGTGATTCTTTATCGGGTATCAAATCGAGGAGAGTTGTTTCTCCTTCCTTGCCTATAAGTGAATCAAGTCGAGCAACATCATCTTTTCCTCTCAAAATTTCCTTCACGTGTTCAACTGGAATGTCGGCTTCCTTTGCAATTTCTTCTAGTAAAGGTTTTCTACCCATCTTCTTTTGAAGCATTGACTTAATACTGTATACCTTGTTTGATTTTTCAAGAATATACACTGGAACTTTGATTGTCCTTGCCTTTTCCAGGAGAGCCCTAATTATAGACTGAAGTATCCACCGAGAAGCATAAGTTGAAAACTTATATCCCATGGTATGATCAAATCTCTCTACCGCCCTCATCAAACCTATATTCCCCTCCTGGATAAGATCCTATAGCGGAAGCCCCCGATTCATGTATCGTCTTGCCATACTTATAACTAGCCTTAAATTCGCTTTCATAAATCTCTCTTTTAACCTCTTTGCCCTGTCCGAGTAGGCCTTCATAAGAGTATCGAGTCTCTTTATTCGCCTTGTTTTCTTTTCCTTGCCAATCTTCTCCTTCGAGAGCTTATTAAGAAGTGTCTTTATCTCCCTTGATCTTGCCTCATACCTCTTTATCTTTGCGGAAAGCTCTATTTCTTCCATTGGTGTAAGAAGAGGTTCACCTCCTATTTCCTTAAAATAAGCATATAAGAGTCTGAATTGCTCTTCGGGAGTCCACGTCTCCTTTTCATTCTCTACAGATTCCAGTTCTGCGGATTCAAAGTCAGATTCGGGCTCTACTGTATCTAGCATGGAGTCGTCTTCTGTTTCCAGAAAAGTAATATCTTCTTTTTGGGGAAACGCTCCGACCTCATTTGCTTCCAAAATTGTTTCTTCAAAGTCTAGGTTTTTTATTTCCATATTTTCATCCTCCTATAATTGTTTTAACTAATTAAAATCCTGAGTAACTCTTGAATTAGCCCAACTAAACCCTCCAGGTTTAACCCATGAGAGCGAACAGTCTGCTTCTTGATGAGATAAAATTCTATGACAATTGCCTCTTATGGATTCCTATGTAATGAGAACCGGTTATTGAAGGGGCTTATATTTAGGCTGTTAATTACTCCAAGGATTTATACAATTAATATAATTACTCAAATACTGGATTTCAAGAAAAGTCTTTCTAAACTCAAAAAGATATAAAAAATTAATCCAGGCAGCTACTTACTTTCCCGTCCCCGTAAGGAGACAGTATCATAAGCCTTAAAGAGCTTAACTTCCGGGTTCGGAATGGGACCGGGTGTTTCCTCTTCAGTATGGCCACCCAAGCTTTAATTTAATCACTCAAATATTAGATTCCAAGTATAAAAGGCCTTTTGCAATCATTGAAATGTAATAAAGGCCATTAGATATATTGGTTTTATCTATGCCTCATGACTTTCTTGAGACTGAATATATAGGTTTTTTACCCTTTCTTGATCTCTATTATTTCACATTTTGATAAAATGGGGTTGACTATTTGTCTTTTATGGCCCCCTATCGAATATAGAGGAATTAAAGATAAATTTCCAAGTTCTCCCCTGACAGTTATGGATTCGCCACCGCTTAGTTTAAGAATAATACTCATATTCTCTTCGAGTTTTGGGTTGGTTTTCTCCTTGCATTCAAGCTTTCCATCGCGATGCTCACATTGCTCACCAGGTACATTAATAAAACAGGAAATATAACAACCTGTATCCGGAATTTCTTTGCCAAAGGGATCCTTTTTGGGCTCTGGTGTAATTACTAGCTCAACGATAGAATCGATTCGATTCCCTAAATAAACTTTTCTTTTATCGCCGATTGATGATACCCTTCCATGAATTATTACTTCTGTACCTTTAAGTTCTTTTAAGGCGTTCTCATTAGACGCGATTTCAGAACATAACTGCTCTGCTGGCATTATAACTGGTTTTCCTTCTTCTTTTGCCCTGGCTATGCTATAGAGTTCCACAGCTATCAATAATGTTATGATTATGATCTTTCTCATTTTTGCCTACCTCATCTGTGTTTAATTTCCCGCTAATATCTTTCCAGCTACCTAAGCCTACTAACTTTGAAGATTCTTTGTTTGGGAGTGTTCTAGACTTTTACACTATTGCCAGTTTTCAAACTCAGCAGAGGATTTTCTTCAGGGTTTATAAGTGGCAATTTTATATTTTCACCCATCGAATTACAAACATATTGTCAGGCAATATCATTGCACCGATTAGTTTACTTCCTTCCAACTGGCATTATACATAGGGGCCGTTCTTTATCTGCCATATTCATAATTCTTTTCACATTGCTATCATCGAAAGCACCGACAACCACTGTTCCGAGATTTAATGAAACTGCTTGCAGACAAGCGTTTTGAGCTGCATGACCAATCTCCATGTGAACATATCTTTTACCTCTTTCTCCATATTTTATGGTAGTACGTTCATAAACTGCAGATAGAACTATAACTGCGGCACTGGATTTAACCCAATCCTGTCCCAGAGCAGAAATGCATAACTCAGATCGTTTATCTCCTTCCGCAACCTTCACCAGTTCATGTCTCTCAGGCTTATACCTATAGATTCCGTTGGGAAGGTCTTTCACGTTTCCAGCAACAACGTAAACCTCAAGCGGGTAAAGAGCACCTGCGGAAGGCGCTGTCCTGAAACCTTCTGGATCCGTAACTCCTTGTATAGCCCAAAGAAGCTGTGAAATCTCAGCGAGCGTCAAAGGTTCTTTTTTATATTCCCTGTACGACCTTCTCCCGAGTAACGCCTTCTCAATCGATACATTGCTGTCATAAATAGGTTTAGAAAGTTTTATTATATCTGTAGACATATATAAATTTTGAAGTCCTATTTGTATATCTATTTTCCCATAAAAACTCCAATGTTGGTTCCTTTTCCTCGTCAGTCTTTGGATACGCCATCCCTTTTGGTTCTCTTAAATTGTTTTCTATAATATCCAGCCTTCGGAGAATAGTATCAATCTTTTTTAAAACTGGTCTAACCCCCTGTTATTGGTATTTTATATACTAATCTCAGTCCAATCAATTAGGGGGCTAAGACAGTAATTGAGAATTTCATGGTTTCTAGAGCGGTGCCAGGGGATAAGATTATCCTCCAGTTGAGTATATAATGTGCAAAAGAGAATCGGTCTTAATCGTTTACCTAGAAATACTAACAAAAGGACGGTGTCGATGCATCGTTATGGGAAGCAGGTTCCAGGCTATCACATACAAGTTTATGTTAAGTTTTTAACTTTTCAGAATCCAGAGGGCAGGGAAATAAGTCGTTTTCAGCATACAGCCATAGACGACGCGAGTAGTATAAGAGTCCTTAAAGTCTATGATAAGCATACGATCTCGTCAGTCTAGGTTTGAGTCATCACGAATTAAGGTTTTATTGTTATAATGGGACAAGATGTCCCCTGAATGACCCTCTCAGCAACACTGCTAATAAAATCCTTACTAAATCTCTTACCGCTATAGGTCATCATAACTATTAAATCTATATCTTTTTCGTTCGCGAATTTAACAATACTACCCCAGATATTATTAGCTACTTCGACAAAAGTCTCTATATTCTTTCTTCCTCTAATCTTACTTAGATTCTCTTCGAGTTCCCTGAAAGAAAATTCCCTAATCTGTTTAATTACATCGATCGGAAAATTGTAATCTCCGATCTCAACAACATTAAGAGAATAAATAGTTGCACCAAATTCATTTGATAACTCGGCTGCGTATCTAAAGGCTTCAGATAGTCTGCTAGTAGATAGCAAGTCTGTGGGTACCAATATGCTTTTTATATCTAAGCTTTTCCTACCCTCCCCAACAGTTAATACTGGAAGTGAAGACTCCCTAAGAACTTTAAGTGCGGTTCCTCCTAGAATAAATTTCTCGAAGGATCTTCCCCTACCCAAAGCTATAAGGTCTACATTCTCTCTATCTGCAACCCTCAGAATCTCTTTGTAAGGAATACCAGTTGTGATTTCCATCCTGAAACTTATTCCTTTTTCTTTAAAATCCTTGGCAATATCCTCAAGCCTTTCCCTCTCTTTTGATCTAGTATCTTCTATCCACTTAATAAATTTGTTTTTCTTCTCTGAAGAGAGTTTTTCTGCTACCGCGTGGTAATCCTGTATAATGTGGAGACCAAGTATTTCTGTCTTAAATTTCTTGGCTAGAAGTTCTACATATTTTAATGCCTCGGTTGAATAATTAGACCCATCTGAAGCCCATAGTATTTTATCAATCATAGAATCCTCCTACCGCTTCTCTTCAATTTCCCGATACATTATTCATCTTTTTGATTACTGGTCTTGCAATCTGGATTTATAGAATAAGAAGAATTCTAAGTGAGCTTTAAGTCTTCTTTTTTCCCTTCACCATCTTTTCTGCCTCAAACCAGTCATCAAGGTCCTTTCCGTGTTCCCCTCCCCTCTTTCCATATATCTCGTAAGCCTTTTTCTCAATCAATTCATGGATTGTTTTTTGATCCGACTTGGCTCTTTTTTTAGGGATTTTTAGTTTGCTCACTTCTGCCATTTTGTAAGTACCTCCATAATATTTATTAAGTCTTAAATGTATTTGCTAACCCTTTATATGTTTCGCAAGCCTTTTAAGAACCATATCATGCAGCTTTTTATCAGTTTTTTCTCTATCACGGGACCTCTTTGAAACGGTATCTTTAGGCATTGTGCTACTCATAAATTCAATTTCTGGTCTTGTTAAAGATTTATCTTTACCCTCGTTAAACTCCATGGTAATAGCAACATTGTTAATTACCGGACTGAATGAAAAATTATCAATATGGTCCAAAATTCCTAATAGAGTTTCCTCATCTCCTTCAATCGTAGCACAAGTCGGGGACATAAGTTGACATTCAGCTCCTTTTTGTTTAGACGCGAGTATCAAAGAGGTCATTAAATCCCCCATAATCTTCCTTTCTTTATGTGATGGCGGAACAGCTATCCTCATCTTTGGCATATTACCCCCCCCTTTAAACTTGTTTGAATGTTCTGTGATCTCTACTCTTTGCCCAAAAAGAGTGTATAACTAAAACCGACTGCTGATTAATGGGAGCATTTACTTTGAAGGCTCCCATTACGGATCGTGACATTATTTAACGTCAATCTTAATCTCTTTTGGTTTCGCTTCTTCGACTTTAGGAAGATGTATCTCCAGTATACCGTCTTTAAAATTTGCCTTGATCTTATCTGCCTTCACTTTGGCTGGCAGGCTCAACGCCCTGGCAAAGCTTCCGTACGACCTTTCAGAGTAGTAATAATCCTCTTCTTTTACTTCTTCTTCCTTTTTCATCTCACCTTTTATGGTAAGTGTGTTGTCCGAGATGGAAATATGCACATTTTCTTTTTCTACTCCGGGTATCTCGGCTTTTACCACTACTTCATCCTTGTTGTCGTACATATCAATGGCTGGAGAGATTTCTTCTAATTCCCTGAGTTTTTTTAACGAAGGGAACCTTCTCCACGCACGCGGCAGAAAGGGTTCTTCAAAGAACTCTTCAAACCACCTTTCGACTTCTTTTGACGGTGACCATTTCATAAGTGCCATGATAATTACCTCCATTCTAAAGTTTTTACTCTTGATTACGGCAAGTTTTATGCCACTGACAAATATATAATGAGATAAATATCAAAACGAATTTCGAACTATAATGGAGGCTAACTTATAAATTTATTAATTTTGCTGAGCAATAACGTATCCCGCTAGAATATTTAGAATTTTACCTCCTTTATTAAATCGTCTCTTCGGAATCTAAGGCATCTAAGAGTACGTTAGTTTAATTTTTTAATGAAAAAAAGGACATAGTAAATCTATAAAAAGTGTCCTTTTTTCTTACATCTGACAAGTTAAGTTTTGATACCGCTGTACTGATTACATTTAATTCCAGTGTTTAGTGCAGATTATGTCTTAGCAGATTGTTGGCATGAGATTTGATTATTTCTATCACGTAAGGGGGTATATATGAATTCTGCTCAAGTGGGGATTCAGCTTTTTCGAGATAGAAAAGAAGCAGGCTTGGGTCTGGCTAAGAGACTAGGCAAGTATCCGATGTGAGGAAGCAGTAGAGTATCTAGAGAAAGCAAAAACAATAGACGAATTTCATCAGAAAGTAGAAGCATGAAAATAGATTTTATAGAAAGGGGAAATCAAAAGCTATTAGGAGATAAAGCGTGACTGGTGGCGGCCCTCAAAATTCTATCCACATCCCAACAGGTTCTGTGATACTCGATGGGGAGATGCATATCCCTCAGGGAGTAAAAGGGATTGTGATTTTTGCCCACGGAAGTGGGAGTTCGCGCTCTAGTCGTAGAAACATCTTCGTATCAAAGATACTACTTTCTGCCGGACTGGGCACGCTTCTTTTTGATCTACTGACTAAAGAAGAAGACGTTATCTATGAAAACCGCTTCGATATCCCGCTTCTCGCTCGTCGTCTCATAGCTGCAACCCAGTGGGTAGGGACTCAAGAAGACATAAGAAATCTCCCAGGTGGTTACTTTGGGGCAAGCACAGGAGCAGCCGCTGGGCTTATAGCCGCTTCGGAACTCGGTAAAGAAATTAAGGCTATTGTTTCGCGTGGAGGACGTCCGGATCTCGCAAAGGAAGTACTGGGGCATGTTTTCGTTCCTACTCTTTTTATCGTGGGTGGTAATGACGACTTAGTACTCAAATTGAATCGTGATGCGGTGCTGCGTATGAGAACGAAAACAGACCTAAAAGTCATCCCTGGAGCGAGTCACCTCTTTGAAGAACCAGGCGCATTGGAAGAAGTTGCTCGTTTGGCAACCTAGTGGTTTATAAAGTACCTCTGTAAGTGAGACTAATTCGGGGCTTTGATAATGGTGGAAAAGAACGTCGAAAATAAAGAGGAGACAAAAGAAGAATATCTCAGTAAATCGCTCCCCGCTCCGACAGACTCAATAGAGCGGTATCTTGCTGAGATAAGCAATTACCCAATTCTCAGTCGAGAAGAAGAATATGAACTTGCAATGAGATACAGAAAAAAAAGGGATTTAGAAGCGGCAAGAAAGCTTGTTACTGCCAACCTTAGATTTGTGGTAAAGATCGCTAATGAATATAAAGGCTACGGGATTAAACATTATGGATTTAATCCAGGAAGGGAACATTGGACTTATGCAAGCTGTAAAGAGATATGACCCGACAAAAGGCTACCGCCTTATCTCTTATGCTGTGTGGTGGATAAGAGCGTATATCCAGAACTATATCATCAGAAACTGGAGTCTTGTTAAAATAGGAACCACTCAGGCACAGAGAAAGCTCTTCTATAAACTCCGTTCGGTAAAGCGTAAGATGGATATTACAGATAAAACGCTAGGACTTGGGAATTATAAAGCTCTTGCCAAAGATCTCGGCGTCTCAGATGAAGCTGTAATCGAGATGGAGCAGAGGATGGGGGGAAAAGATTTATCACTTGATGTTGAAGTAGGAAAAGAGCGGGAAGTAGGAGCGACTCGTCTAGATTTTCTTATGGATAAGGTAGAGAGTCAGGAGGAGGTGCTTACAAAGATTCAGGAAGAAGAAAATGTCAAAAGGGAATTAGAGAGTGCTCTTAAATCTCTAGATGAAAGAGAGCGTTTTATAATAGACAATAGAATTCTCAGGGATAAACCCTTAACGCTTCAAGAACTGGGTAAAAAACTCAACGTTTCGGGAGAGCGAATTAGACAGATTGAAAATCAAGCTTTAAAAAAGATGAAAAAGATTTTTAAGAAAGAGAGGGCAAGCGGCCAGTAAGAGGCGACAGCGCCAGAAAACCTAAGTAACAATACTATTACTGCGAAAGAAAGCTTTATTGCTAATTCTTATGTGAGTCTGTGACGATAAGCATCTTACAATTTAGTGACATATAAAGCTGATGAAAATAGGGTTAGCGGTAAGATACTAAGAATCTATAAAAATCGTATGGACTAATTTATTGGATTAACAGGACAAATAAAGTAAATAAAAATTACAATAGGAGAAGACGAATATTATGTTTAAGCTTTACAAGGATGGTCAATTGCAATACAAAGAATTTTCAAAAGAAGAGATAGAGCATCTAGGAGAGCTGAATAAGCCAGGGGGTTATAATTTGTTAATTTTTGATGATGAAGGAATAGCAGTACTTGAAAAAGACATTGAAAAACTCAGTCTCATTAAGCGGAGAATTACAGATTTCAAAACGATCTTAAGCCAGTTTGGATATAAAGCACCGGAAGACAAAATGAAAGATATCCAAAGAGCTTTAGGTAAGTTTATTACAGACAGGCTAGAGTGGAGAGCTTAATCATGAATATAAATAAACCAAATTAACCAAAGGGAAATTGAACACAGCAGGATACTATAGAGGGGGCCACTTTATCGAAAAATCCTGAACAATAGACAAAATTCAGGACTATTTCTGTAATTTTCTTCTTATCAACGCCAATAGTAGCGGTGATGTAATACTGTTACGAGCCACTGCCACAAGCAAACGGTTTTTGAATCCAGGAATATATATTACCTGACTCCTCTCCAGGGCCTTAAGCGATGATGTTACTACCTCCTCTGCTGAGATCCAAAGCATTTTGGGAATTTGGGAGCGGTCAAATCCTTCATACTCCGACGAGTCATGAAACTCAGTGTATGTGAAACCTGGACAAAGGGCTTGAACCTTGACGCCAGTACCGACTAATTCAGTTTGTAAGGCCTCTGAAAAAGTGACTAAATAGGCTTTAGTAGCGGAATAAGTAACGTTTCCTGGTGTTGGTATGAATGCCGCAATCGAAGAAACATTGATTATTGCTCCATTGTGACGAGCAATCATTCCCGGTAATGCGGCTCTGCAGAGGCGCACGCCGGCTATGATATGAACATTTATCATATCAATCTGCCTAGACAGATTAATCTCAACAAACCTGCCAACCGTGCCGAAGCCAGCGTTATTTATAAGCATGTCTAAATTTTCAATCTCAGCAATATGATTTTCAACCTGTTCAATATCGGTAAGATTTGACAAATCAGCAGCTAGGATTTCAGCGGTAATGCCATAATGTTGCTGTAAGTCATTGGCTAGATTTACCAGTCGCTCTTTTCGTCTGGCAACAAGAATAAGGTTTTTCCCTTTAGCGGCTAACTGGCGGGCGAAGGCTGCACCAATGCCGCTTGAAGCTCCTGTTATCAAAGCTGTCCCAAAATTGTGGAAACTCAAATTTTACACCCCGAGTTTAGACCTCGAATTGAATTTTTGCGAGCAAAGTAGCCTCAGCACCTAAATGTAGTAAAGAAGTACACGAATTCGACACTTGTTGTTAATGATCCGTATGCTTGGATGCTTATCCACAGTATAACGGTCTTGTTCTGATTAACTATATTTAACTCGAAAATTTCATAATATTACTGCAATACTGTAACTCCAACGTTTATTCTTGTGTAGCGAAGTAAAAAAACTTCACTGAATGAACCATTATTATTATTAAGCCTTTCTACCTGAATTTTCATCTGAGTTTATGTTAATTGTTTTGAGCTATGATCATCTTCTATAGAATAATCTGCTTAAAAAGTGTTTATTTATGTTATGTATCTTCCCGAATAAGAAGAATAACGCTATAATAAAATCAAAACGGGCAAAGGAAAAAGCAATATGAATGATAGATCGATAGCTTATTTCTCGATGGAGATAGCTCTTGAAGGCGGGATGCCTACTTTTAGCGGTGGTCTTGGGGTGCTTGCCGGGGATATGATTCGCTCTGCAGCCGATCTCAAGGTTCCTATGGTAGGGGTCTCACTTCTTCATCGTAAAGGGTATTTTTACCAGAGGCTCGATGCAAGCGGATTGCAGCATGAAGAGACTGTAGAGTGGTCTATCGATGATTTTTTGGAAGAGATGTCGAATAGAGTATCTGTAAATTTAGATGGACGGAATGTTCTCATCCGTTGCTGGAAATACGAAGTTACTGGTATTGGGGACTTCGAGGTTCCAGTGTATTTTTTGGATACTGACGTTCCGGAAAACTCTGAGTGGGATAGAACGCTCACCCATTTTCTTTATGGAGGTGATCAGCGTTATCGGCTATGTCAGGGAGTGATTCTGGGGATAGGTGGTGTAAGAATTCTCCGCGCACTTGGTTATGAAGACATCGAGCGATTCCATATGAACGAGGGACACTCGAGTCTTCTTACTTTGGAGCTTTTGGATGAGGAAGCGAGAAAAGCCGGCCGAAATTCAATTTCTCACAGTGATGTTGAAGTTGTCAGAAAAAAATGTGTATTCACAACCCATACCCCCGTTCAAGCAGGGCATGATCAGTTTCCGATTGATTTGGCAAGCCGTGTCCTTGGCCGCGGCGATGTTTTCGAAATGAAGGATGTTTTTTGTTGTGACAACCTTCTCAACATGACCTATTTAGCTCTCAATCTTAGTCACTATGTAAATGGGGTTGCTAAAAAACACAGTGAAGTTTCGAGACTTATGTTTGCTGGGTACGTAATTGATGCTATTACAAATGGCGTACATGCGGCTACATGGATGTCAAAACCTTTTCAGAAACTTTACGATCGGCATATTCCTGGATGGAGACAGGATAATTTTAGTCTTCGTTATTCATTGAAAATTCCTAAAGAAGAGGTTTGGGGTGCTCACACTCAGGCGAAGAAAGAGTTAATTCAGTATGTAAACCGTCAGACGAACATCGGCATGGATATAGATATTTTTACTATTGGTTTTGCCAGGCGAGCCACTGCCTACAAGAGGGGAGATCTTTTTTTCACGGATATAGAGAGGCTTAAAAGTATATCCTCAAAGATTGGTCTATTTCAGGTGATTTATGCCGGTAAGGCTCATCCCCAAGATCAAGGTGGTAAGGAAGTAATTAAAAAGATCTTTGAGGCTAAAAAATTGCTCAGTGATCGTATAAAGGTTGCCTATCTGGAAAATTACGACATAGAGCTTGCAAAAGTTATCATCCCTGGTGTTGATGTATGGCTAAATACGCCTCAGCCGCCTCTTGAAGCGTCCGGAACAAGCGGCATGAAAGCGGCTGTGAACGGTGTGTCCCTAGTTTGAGCATTCTTGATGGCTGGTGGGTTGAAGGACATATTGAAGGAGTGACTGGCTGGTCGATTGGAGAAAATGAAGCATTGAACAACAAGAGTAGCAACCATTCAAAAGATGCTTCACATCTTTATGATAAATTGGAGCAAGAAGTTATTCCTCTATTCTACCGCGATCGGAGTCGTTTCATAGATATTATGCGCCATGCGATCGCTCTTAACGGCTCATTTTTTAATACCCAGAGGATGTTACAGCAGTATGTCTTAAATGCTTATTTTCGTTGAACGGGCGAGAGATATCCTCTTCATTCACTTTGCAGACCCTAATATTAGTGTCTGCCGCCAGATAATCGGACATTCATTTTCGTTAATATATTTATAATCTTCTGAAAGCACTTGAATAATTCATGGCATATAAGTTGTAATGTTAAATACCTTAATACAATCTTTACACAATTATGATTTAAAGATTGCTAATAATAAGTAAACTAGAAAAGATGTAATCACACAAAATAGGAGGTCTATCATGGCTCGAATTAAATACATAGAGGAAGAAGAGGTTAAAGACCCAAGAGTGAAAGAAGCTTATGAAAGGATGGGAAAGAAGAGGGGCAAAGTAACTAACATCTATAAGGCACTAGCATACAAACCTTCTATAATATCAACAATAGGACCTTTTGTTGCTGCTGTCCAGGAACCAGATGAGCTCGATCCCAAACTTAAAGAGAGGATAATACTAAGAGTCTCAAAGATTAACCGCTCTGCATATTGTTATCATGCGCACGAGCAAATAAGTAAGAAGATGGGTTTTACTGAAAATGAAATTCTGGAGGTTGATAACCCCGATAGAGCAAACATTTCGGAAGCAGAAAAAGTTGCTCTAAAATACGCAGAGACGATGACGGTTAGTCCTGGAAATATTCCTGACTCTCTTTTTAATGACCTTAAAAAATATTTCAGTGATTCTCAGATTGTGGAGCTAACCTCTTTGATAGCCCTTTATAACATGATAAATCGTTTTAACGAGGCTCTTAAACTCGATCCCGAAGAATATTGATACAACCAGTCGAGAACTATAAGGAGTCTTATTAATAAGCTAGACCATTTGTCTTTCTGAGAGATAAATACCATGAGCACTAGGAACCTTGATAAGATTTTTAATCCAAAGTCCATCGCGCTGGTAGGGGCTAGCGAGGAGAAAGGTAAGCTCGGTTACATTCTTTTTCGTAACTTAATTGATGGTGGATTTAAAGGACCGGTTTACCCCGTGAATCCTAGAGCAAAAATCATTCAAGGTAAGAAGGCGTATAAATCCGTAACAGATATTAAAAATGAAGTAGACCTTGCGGTTATAGTCACACCAATAGATGCTGTTCCTCAGGTTATAAAGGATTGTGTCAGTAAGAAAATTCTGGGAACTGTAGTTATCTCGGCGGGTGGGAAAGAGGTAGGTGAACAGGGAAGAAAACTCGAGGAGGAAATACTAAAAGAGGCAAAAGAAGCAGGTGTAAGAATCATAGGTCCTAATTGTTTAGGTATAATAAGACCCTCTATAGGGCTTAACGCGAGCTTTTCACACCAAATGGCTCTTCCTGGAAATATAGCTTTTGTCTCTCAAAGCGGTGCACTATGCACAGCTATACTAGATAGGTCTTTGATGGAAAACATCGGTTTTAGCCATTTTATCAGCATTGGTTCTATGGCCGATGTAGACTTTGGTGACCTAATTGATTATCTTGGAACCAGCGAAGAAGTAACCAGTATTATTCTCTATATCGAGTCCCTAACAAACACAAGAAAGTTCATGAGTGCATCTAGGGCTCTATCTCAGATAAAACCAATAATCGCTGTAAAAGCGGGGAGAAGTCAGGCTGGAGCGCAGGCTGCAGCCTCTCACACCGGTGCCTTAGCAGGAGAAGACGATGTTTACGATGCCGCCTTCAAGCGTGCAGGAATAATAAGAGTGCGTACTATCCGACAACTATTCAACTGTGCCGAGAGTCTAGCCAAACAACCAAGACCACGTGGTTCTCGTTTGGGAATTGTCACAAACGCCGGAGGTCCCGGGGTTATCGCAGCCGACGCACTAGAAGACTGGGGACAAAAACCCGCCACTTTGTCAGAAGCAACTATTCAAAGCCTCAACTCAGTTTTACCTCCTCATTGGAGTAAAAGAAACCCGGTAGACATTATAGGGGATGCGACACAGGAGCGATACCAGGAGGCAATTCGCATTGTTCTTCAGTCCAATGATATTGACGGCTTGGTTGTAATGTTGACTCCGCAAGCGATGACCAGTCCCGGGGATGTAGCAAGGAGTGTTTCCAGTTTAGCTCGTAATCAGCAAATCCCCATTTTTGCTGTTTGGATGGGTGGCAAAGAAGTTGAAGAGGGCACTTCCTTGTTGAACAATGCCGGTATTCCAACCTACAGCACGCCCGAGGATGCCGTGACTACCTTCATGCATATGTATTCTTACAGTTATAACCTTAAACTTCTTCAAGAAACACCGAGGGAACTTCATACGGAGCTTAGAATAGATCATAAGAAGGCAGAAACGATTATAAAGAGGTTTTTGCGTGAAAACTCCACCTTGATCCCTGAGCCGGATTCGAAGGAACTACTCGAGAGCTACGGAATACCCGTAAACAGGACACTAGTATCTACATCTCCAGAAGGAGCAGCCGAAATAGCGGAGGGCATTGGATTTCCCGTAGCACTAAAAATTCACTCACCCGATATTGTCCATAAAACCGAGGCAGGGGGAGTTGTACTGGACTTGAATTCTAAGAAAGAGGTGGAATCGGCTTATAAGAAGATATTAGAAAATGCAAAAAATTATAATTCTGAAGCTAAGATTATGGGCGTCACAGTCCAGCGGATGATAAAAGATAAGGGTTATGAAGTAATTTTAGGGAGCAAGCATGACACCTTATTTGGCCCGATAATACTTTTTGGAATGGGAGGAATAATAACCGAAGTAATTAGGGATAAGGCAATCGGCCTTCCTCCACTCAACTCAACTCTTGCAAGGCGGCTTATGGAGGAGACAAAGGTTTACGAGTTACTAAAGGGTTTCCGTAACAGACCGCCTGTGAAATTAGAACTTCTGGAAGAGATTTTAGTGCGGTTTTCGCATCTTGTGACCGACTTCCCGGAGATTACAGAGATAGACATAAATCCATTATTCGCAAATGAAAACTCCATTTTTGCCTTAGATGCCAGGGTGATAGTTAGAAAGACAACTGTTAGGTCTCCTCAACATATGGTAATGAGCCCCTACCCCGCTCGTTATGAGACTCATTGGAAGCTAAAGGATGGAACCTCTGTACTTCTTCGTCCCATAAAGCCCGAAGACGAGGGTATGATGATAGAACTTTTTAACACGTTTCCCACAAATACAATCCTATTTCGTTTTTTTCATCTTCTGAAGTCAATGTCTCATGAACAGATTGTTCGCTATACTCAGATAGACTACGACCGTGAGATGGCAATAGTTGTTGTGGAGAAGAAATCGGGAAAAGAACGTATACTCGGTGTAGGAAGACTAACGTACTACCCAAACCTTGAAACATCTGAGTTTTCCATAGTGGTAGGAGATCCGTGGCAGGGAAAGGGACTTGGGAAAAAGCTTCTTGAAATGTGTATAAGAATTGCAAAAGAAAAAGGCGGCAAGGTTCTCTGGGGAGATATAATGACAGAAAATGAAAAGATGATTAGACTGTGCAAGGAGCTTGGCTTTGGGATAATTCGGAATCATAAAGAGGGTATAGCCAGAGCTACGATGAAACTAAACTAAATAGTTATGCCGATAAAAAATAATTCAGAGTCTTTAAGGAGTCCTTATCTATCCGATTTTTTATATTGTGGAATAGATTGGTCTGTAACCACATTTGTAGCTGTTGCGGGGGTAGTTGGTGCATCGCTCTCTACTTCGATTGTTCTAATCCTAGGTTTTGCAAATCTTTTTGCCGATGGTTTCTCTATGGCAGTTAGAAATTACCTAAGCACCAAATCAAAGAAAGAATATATAGAGAAAATTAGAAAAGTAGAATAGACCTCGATTCATACTATTCCCGATGAAGAGAGAGAAGAGATCAAAGAGATTTTTAAACAAAAGGGTTTTTCTGGAAGACAACTTCAAGATGCAGTAAAAGCCCTTATAGTTGGATTCTTTTTAAGAGGGTTAGCTTCTTGGAGTTGGTTTATCGTGTTTGATTTGGTTTAAAATCACAAAGTTAAGGAAGCCTCTGAATTTAAATAATCAGTTTGTCTACTATTTTTGCCGTTAGTTTTGTTTATCGAAGATACACTTAACATTCACAAATAATGAGTACCACATCTAGGCATCAAAGTGAAATAAGTAAGTAACGGAGATCACAATTGCTAATATGGTTTCAATTTGTAGCCCTTGCGGCGATAATATTTTTTTCAGGTTCAAAGCTTTTAAAGTATGGTGATATTATCGCCGAGAAAACAGGATTGGGAAGAACGTGGATCGGAGTTATTCTTATGGCCTCTGTTACTTCTCTGCCAGAGTTAATTACGGGCATAAGCTCGGTTACTTTATTTGAACTTCCTAATATTACAGTAGGGGATATTCTAGGGAGTTGTATGTTTAATATTCTTATTATTACTCTACTCGATGCCCTAGCCGGCTCCGTGCCTATCTCAACAAAGGTACATGAAGGACATGTGCTTTCAGCAAGCTTTGGGATTTTTTTGCTTGGGCTAGTAGGTATTACTATTTTTGTTGGTGCAAAATTTCCCGCCATTGGGTGGATCAGTATATATAGTTTGATATTCATTGTCATATATTTTGTAGCGATAAGATTAATCTTTTCATACGAAAAAACTCGAATAGCCAAGTTAGTCAAAGAAATAGCAGAAGAACTGCAATACAAGGATATTCCTAAATCAAGAGCCTATAAAATGTATGCCTTAAACGCAGTAATAGTAATAGGAGCGGCTACATATCTTCCTCATATTGGAGAGGAGATCGCTAAGATTACAGGTCTTGGCCAAACCTTTGTCGGTAGCATCTTTATAGCTATATCAACGTCACTTCCCGAAGTCGTCGTTACTATAGCCGCCGCAAGAATTGGAGCTGTGGACCTGGCTGTCGGAAATCTCTTTGGAAGTAATCTCTTTAACATTCTTATACTAGCACTTGACGATATTTTCTACACAAAAGGGCCGATTCTTTCATACGTCTCGGAAAATCATATTTTTACTACTTTCTCCGCAATAATGATGACGGCTATTGTAATCATTGGATTGACCTATAGGGCGAGCAAGAAACCGCTTTTTCTTGCTTGGGATTCTATAGGAATTTTAATAGGTTACTTTATAACAACACTTGTTTTATATACAATGAGATAGAAATTAAGTAAGGCAAAAAACTCGTGATTATCACGAGTAATTAGGAGGTATCGATGAAGGTAAGAGAAATCATGGTGCGGCCGGTGATTGTTGTTAGAGAAGATACTACACTGGAAGGGATTGCTCGAATAATGTTAGATCATCGCATTGGGTGCGTGCCAGTTGGCATAGTAGCACGGCACGGCCTTCTGAAGATGATGGTACAAGATAAAGAACTCAAATGAAGAAAATAAGGAAGGTAAACTACAGTACCTTACTCCTAGAAAATCTAAAAAATGTAAGATGTCTTAAAATCTGACGTGTAGAGATTTGCTGACTGTTTTAAAATGGTGAATTTTCAATGTCTTTTTCCGGCATGAGTTTTGCAAGTACTTTTAAGTATAAAAATTTTTTAAGAAGTTTAAGGAGGAAACAGTTATATGAGAAAAATAAGAAAAATACTGTGGGCTTTTGATGGTCTTAAAGAGTCTAACTTTGCTCTTAAATATTCGGAGGTTCTTGCTAAACAATTTCATGCACAAATCTTAGGACTGCATGTTATTCCCTATTTAGAACACATAGTACCCCAATACCCGACAGAAATCTTGGATTGGTTTAAGAAGGCTGAAGATTCAGCGTATAAGAAACTTGAGGAGGTTAAAGACAAACTTAGAGAGAAAGGTATAAAATTCAAAGGAATAGTTACAAAGGGAGTTCCCTATGAGGAAATTCTAGATGTTTCAAAAAGAGAAAAGTCGGATTTGATAGTAATGGGAAAGAGAGGATATGAGTCTGTTGAAAGAGATCCTTTAGGGAGCAATACAATTAATGTACTAAGGGAATCACAGGCTCCAGTATTAACTACTAGATATAGCAACAGAAAAATAAATATAAAGAAAATGCTAGTCCCGATAGACCTCTCTAAAAAGAGAACTAACGCCTTAGAGTATGCCATTGACATTGCTCGGCTATTTAAAGCAAAGATTTATCTTGTCCATGTTTTTGAACTTAATAATTATCAGACATATCCTAAACACTTTTTAAATACACTTATTGCTCCCTCTGTAGAGGAAATCCAAAAGTTTGCAAACAGTCTTTCTTCGCAATATGTAGCGATAGAATCCCAAGTGAAGGTAGCCCCTAACGCTTGGAAAGGCATAATTGATTTTATTGGAGAAGAGAGCATTGATTTAACCGTAATAGCAACACATGGACGTAAGGGTGTCTCGAAATTTTTCCTTGGAAGTATTGCCGAAAGAGTAATTCAGGAGGCTCCCTGCGCAGTGTTAGCATTAAAACCATAAATAAGATGAAGGCTTAACAGAAATAAAGAAAAGGTTTTCTACAGATATAAAAGGGTATTTATGGTTCAAAGTAAAGGAATCCTTATAGACTTCACGCACGGTATATGACAAGAAAAAACTTGAGGGACGGACGATGAAACGTTACAAGACAATCATTGTAGCTATGGCCCTCGATGAACGAGACGCCACGACGCTACGGCATACAGCATATTTCGCGCATGCGGCTGGATCGCAGACAGTGTACGTATCATACGTGGTGCCCACGTTCGACCTGCCACCCGATGTCGCGGTGCAATCCCACGATGTTTTGGTATCGATCAACGAGGAAACCAAACAGCAGTTGCAAGAGAACGTCTCAAACCAACGAAACCATTTCCCACTAGTGACCCAGATTGAGTGTATTACACTGCAAGGCTCCCCAGTTACGGAATTAGTGAGATTGGCTGTGCAGAAAAACGCAGATATTGTGTGCATTGGTCTCCGCTTACAGAAAGACCATGACCCCCTGAGCGATTCGGCCGTAAATGTGCTACGCAAGGCTCCATGCTCTACATTACTTATTCCTTTTGGTACTGAGCCACGCTACGACAGAATTCTTGTTCCCGTGGATTTTTCCGAGCACTCCCGTGAGGCCCTGGATGTGGCAGTGGAAATTGCCACATATAGTCCCGGTGCGATGATCACAGTCCTTCATGCTTATGGAGTGCCACTGGGATATTACAAAACAGGACGAACATACGAGGAATTTGTCTCCATTATGAAGAAGCTCGCCGAGCGTCAATGGGACGAGATCTTGCCCATGATCAACTTCAGTGACATTCCATGGACGATTCGGTTCGAGCTTAGCGATAAAGTGCCGAGGGCAATTCTAGCAGTTGCAGAAGAGATTGATGCTCAATTGATCGTCATGGCCTCTCACGGTCGTACACGTCCCGCAGCCGTACTTCTCGGTCACGCGACAGACTCTGTAGCTTCTAAGACAAACCGACCTTTGCTTTGTGTCAAGAAAAAGGGCGAGGTGGTGAATTCCCTGCGCGCTCTGCTGCAACTCTTCGAACTTGAATGAAGTGCCCAGATTTTTCAGATGGAATACATAAAAGACTTTGATATTGTATCTCCGGATACAGGACTTAGCAGTACAGAAGCTAAAAAGAGGCTTAGACAATATGGTTTTAATCGTCTTAAGGAAGCCAGGAAAAAGAGCGCCTTTCTTATTCTCATTAATCAGTTTAAAAGCCTAATCATAATGCTTCTTACTGTGGCTGCTCTGTTAGCGTTTACTTTCAAAGACTGGATAGAAGGCGTGGCTATAGTAGTAGTGGTTATTGTCAATTCAGCTATAGGTTTTCTCATGGAGATTAGAGCTGTTCGCTCAATGGAAGCTCTTCGGAGTTTGACCCAAGTTACCGCAAAAGTGAAGCGAGATGGTCAGATCCAAGAAGTTTTAGCGGAGGAAATAGTTCCCGGAGACATCGTGCTGCTAGAGGGTGGAGACCTTGTCACTGCCGATCTTCGATTAATCGAGGCATCAAAGCTCCAAGCCGATGAGTCTTCGCTCACAGGGGAGTCAGTTCCTGTAAGCAAACAAGTAGAACCAATTCAAGATGGTGTTCCTTTGGCCGAACGTTCAAACATGCTCTTTATGGGAACCGCAATAACCCGCGGGTCATGTGAAGGTGTAGTTGTTGCGACAGGAATGAATACGGAGTTAGGACGAATTTCTTCTCTTGTTGAAGAAGCTAAGGAGGAAAGCACTCCACTCGAAAAACGTCTTGACCAATTAGGTCACAAGCTCATCTGGGTAACTTTAGCAATTACAGCACTTGTAGCTATAATCGGATTTCTACGTGGTAAGGAATTATTCCTTATGATTGAAACAGCTATAGCTCTTGCAGTGGCAGCTATACCTGAGGGGTTACCTATTGTTGCAACTATCGCTTTAGCAAGGGGTGTGATGCGTATGGCTAAGCGGAATGCTTTGATTAATCGTCTTTCAGCGGTTGAAACCCTGGGTGCAACAAGCGTTGTCTGCACTGATAAAACCGGCACGCTTACGGAAAACCGTATGACAGTTACACGGATTGTCCTTGAATCTGATGAAGTGGAGATAGTCGGGGAGGAATTCAGTAACAAAGGTAAGTTTATTCATAACGGAAAAACCGTTGATCCATTAACCAATAATGTTTTAAGACAAGCACTAGAGGTTGGTATCCTTTGCAATAATGCGTCTTTACAAGAAGAAGCCGACGGCAAGAATAAAGTTCTTGGCGATCCTCTTGAAGTTGCCCTACTTGTTGTAGGAGCAAAAGCAGGGATATATCGGAGCAATCTTCTTAAAATCTCACCGGAGGTGCGTGAGGAGGCTTTTGATCCCGCTCTTAACATGATGGCTACATTTCACGAGGAGAACGGTAGATACCGCGTTGCTGTAAAAGGGGCTCCCGAATCTGTACTAGAGGTTTGCTCCCGCGTTCTTAAATTTGATGGTGAAAAAGAACTATCACCAGCGCTTTGCGAAAGATGGCTCGGGCGCACAAAGGAACTTGCTGAGTATGGATTCCGCGTAATTGCCCTTGCAACAAAAACAGTTGGCACAGTTGAGTCCAACCCTTATGACCACCTTACTTTTCTTGGGTTGTCTGGTCTTCTCGACCCACCGCGCTTAGATGTGCGTCAGGCCATACTCCAATGTCGAGAATCTGGAATACGAGTTGTTATGGTTACAGGTGACTATCCATCCACAGCGCTTAGTGTTGCATCAACAATAGGCTTGATTGACAAGAATGATATAGAGGTGATACATGGCAAGGATCTTAAGAGTCCGGATCAGTTATCTGAGAAGGAGCGTTTTCGTGTTCTGAGAGCACCTATTTTTGCACGGGTAAGTCCGAAACAAAA
>JACPIY010000009.1 GCA_016187835.1 Deltaproteobacteria bacterium
CGCTCAGTTGGCTGGCTACGTTGCAGCACTCTGAAGAGGCCGGGGGTCATTTTGTCCCCATCGGATCCAAGGGTTTTTATCACCAGGGGGGTAAGCGTGCCCGGTTCGATCAACAGCCGGTGGAGGCTCAAACCATGGTATCGGCCTGCCTTGAAGCAGCCCGGATTACTGGAGACAAGCGCTGGCGTAAGGAAGCCCGACGGGCCTTCGAGTGGTTCCTTGGGCGCAACGATCTGAACCTGCCCATTTACGACCCGATGACAGGCGGTTGTCGAGACGGTCTGCACCCCGACCGCGCGAACGAGAATCAAGGCGCGGAGTCTACGCTAGCCTTTCTCCAGGCCTTGCTGGAGCTGCGCCTGGCTGACAATGCACTGCAATCTCTGGAGGCGCGGTCTCAATGAACAATCAACACGCCGAACTCTTTTGGCGTCATAAGCGCAATCCCATCTTGACCGTGGCCGATTGGCCCTATCCGGCCAATAGCGTGTTTAACCCGGGCGCCACCTTGCTGCCGGATGGAACCACCCTGCTATTGTGCCGTGTGGAGGACCGGCGCGGCCATTCCCACCTTTGTGTTGCCCGCTCCGCCAATGGTGTGGATGACTGGCAGGTTGCGTCCCGCCCGACCCTATTGGCTGATCCAGAAAACTTCCCAGAGGAAGTGTGGGGCATCGAAGACCCGCGCATCACCTTCCTTCCAGAACTCGGCCAGTATGCCATTGTCTATACCGCTTACTCGCGCGTCGGCCCGGGCGTGGCGCTGGCGCTCACGGAAGATTTCGAGCACTTCGAGCGCTATGGGATGATCATGGCACCGGAAGATAAAGATGCGGCTCTGTTTCCGCATCGGATTGGCGGCTATTGGGCTTTGATCCATCGCCCGGTCAGCGCTCCCGGCGCGCACATGTGGATGTCCTATTCGCCCGACCTGCGCCACTGGGGCAGCCACAAGCTGATGCTCGAAGCCCGGCGCGGCGGATGGTGGGACGCGAACAAGATCGGTCTCTCGCCGCCGCCCATTGAGACGCCGCAGGGCTGGCTGGTGATTTACCACGGTGTGCGCCAGACGTCTTCCGGATGCCTTTACCGGCTGGGACTGGCGCTGTTTGATTTGCACACACCGGAGCGTTGCCTGAAACGCAGCGATGAGTGGGTCTTTGGCCCGCAAGAACCCTACGAGCGGAGCGGGGACGTGAACGACGTCGTCTTTCCTTGCGGCGCGACCGTTGCTTCCGATGGCGACACCATCCATCTGTATTATGGCGCGGCGGATACGAGCATTGCCCTGGCCACCGGCAGTGTTCGCGCAATTCTTGATTGGCTTGATGTATAAGGTCAATGATGAGAAATCCAAGGTGTATTAGGACAGTAAAGTTTACGTAATCAATCGAGTTTCTAATTAACTTTCGAATGAAAGAGGATGATAGGTTACAAAGGCTGGGGCGTTGAGTTTATCTGTTGATCGTGATTTAACTTATGGTTGAGGTGTTGGACGGTTTTTGGCCTAAAAAGATCAAAGCTTTGGTAGTGCTATAGTTCCTTAGCTTATTTCTTCTCTCGGGGTCGAATGATTGGAATCCAAGTTCTAAGAGTTTGGTTTTCAATTGTACAAATTCATTTGCCTTATTAATTCTTAAAATATTTTCCTTGTGCGATTTAATATATTTCTTTTTAAGTTGAGTTTTGTTGGGTTGTTTGAGAAGGGAGCCTCTAATTATAGCCGATATGATAAAATACTCGGCTGCCAGCCGGTACAACTGAGGAAATAAAGGAAATAATTAAAAGGCTTGAATCACAAGTATAAATCAAGTTATGATTGTACCTATTCCAGACCCTAACCAGACGATAGAAAGGTTATACGAAAACGTTGTATCCAAGTACTGGAAAACCTATGTAATATCTTTTTTCCCTAGGCGCATGTAACCGTTTGAACTGGATTGAAGCTTCTCAATACTGGTGATTATTATCAGGTTCCATCTCTGAAGACACTGGTTTTAGTAGTCAAGTCACAAAATAGTGTAGAGCTACCTAACTCGCAGCGCGTAACCGAGACGTTAGAATTCTCCTTTTTTCGCAGGCTTAGAACATACATATAATGAAAGAACAAAGGTTTTGTAAGCTTATAATTGAGTCATATAGAAAAATAAGATAATAATTGATAATATAAGTTTAATTTTATATATAAAAGATCATGCTTGACTATAAAAGTATAATCTAGTAAACTAGAGCAAGTTTATAAGGGGATTGAATATTATAGAGAGGGAATTTTAGGCTTCTTATAATCTAAGAAACGCTCTGCTTTGGCTTAGAGGTAAATTTATTTGAAACTAAAAAAGTAGGGCTTTTTGTAAATTCATGAGAGTAAGTTGTAGGGTAAAAGAGGTTGCACAAGCTCTTAATGTTTCTCCCATAACGATTTACCGCATGGTCAGTGACGGGAGATTAAAAGCCGTTAGGATTGGAAAGGCTCTCAGGTTTACTCCTGCTGATTTAAAAGCATTCCTTGGAGAAGAACGATATAAAGAGCTATTTGAAGTAGGAGAAGAGATAAGAAGGGATAGAACAGGCTGATAAGCAGCAGATAGACTTGGAAGGGCAGTTCGGTGGTGGCGAAAGAGAAGAAAATACTAAGAACAGAATGATTCCCAACATTATGCCGATGAGCTCGAGCGACATTATTAGTATTCTAAACCTTTAAGGAGTAAATAAAATAGTGGCAAAAGATACACAACCTATCAATGCGTTTGAGGGTCCCTCATTTTATGAATTCGAGGAAGCTCACGAACAGGATGAGATTATTAATCCAATTGAGTATGAAGATGAATTCCTATCGGATATACCCGAACCAGAAGTTGAGATTCATATTGAAACTCAGAAGACTGGTTCTCTACAGGAAAACGGGAAAGAAAGAGCTCCAAATGAGGATTTTAGACTCCTGCAATTATACATGAATGAGGTGGGTGGAGAACGTCTTTTTACCCCTAAAAAGGAAATTGAGGTTGCAGCGAAGATTAAAAGCTGTGAGGCGAGAGTAAGAGAGATAAAAGCTACTTTAGAGAAGCTCCTCGGTTCAAGCCTAGGAGAGGGTTCTAAAGAAGTAACGCTGGAAAACCCTGAAGCGATCTCGAATGGGGGAAGCAAAATTAAAACAGCAAAGAGGCTTATTGCTATTATGGAATTGTATTCAAAGAAATTAAGTGACCTCAAAGCAATGTTTATAAAGGCAAACCTCAGATTGGTTTTAATTTTTACAAAAAGATACTTAGGGCGGGGACTTCCTCTTCCCGACCTAATTCAAGAGGGGAATATCGGTCTTATGAAAGCTGTTGATAGGTTCGATTATACAAAGGGATATAAATTTTCTACCTATGCTTCATGGTGGATAAACCAAGGAATATCGAGGGCTATATTTGAGCAGACAGGAACTATAAAGGTACCGGTTTATGTACTTGAGCAGGCAGTTAAGGTTCATAAAGCGAGTTCCATGCTATTCGACGAGAATGAGAGGAAACCCATACCTGAGGAAATATCTAAGAAATCGGGAATATCTTTACAAGGGGTAAAGCGAGTTTTAGAATCGACAAAATATGCAGCCTCTCTTGACAGTCCTATAATTAGAGAGGAGAAAACCACCCTTAAAGAATTGATACCCGACGAAAATTCTTCTACCGCGGATTCAATTGTAGCAAGAACCAATCTTTCAGAAAAGCTCAAAGAGGCGCTATCAAGGCTTAATCCAAGAGAGGAACAGATAGTCAGGATGAGATTTGGTATTGGTTATGAGACTGAATACACACTCGATCAGGTCGGAAGGCAATTTAACTTAACTCGAGAGAGAATCAGGCAGATAGAGAAACGTGCCCTTGAGAGACTAGAAAACTCAACAGCAAGGGTTGTACTTAAGAGTTTCCTCGAATGAAAGAAGACCTAACCGATAGGGTTAGAGTCAAAGTTAGGGAACTACTTTCCGACAATTTATTTCAAGACTGCGAATATCTATCAGAGTGGAAAACACCCTGAGCTTGATATTAGGTAGATGTTCCGTGAACCAAGATTTATTGGGTCTTTTTAGTCTGTTCCTGGGGATTTGATAGAGTTAATGTGGTGATTATTGCTGGCTACAATAACAATCATTTTTACGATCCATTACCTCTCTCAAGTTAAAAGAACTTCTTTTTGTCCGACGATGCTTCATATAAAAGGACTTCCAAGAAAAGTCCTGCTTTATTTTGGATCGGGCCTATAGCTTCTGCTGGAATCGCGGTGGATATTTCTCAAACTCCTCTTTTTGAGACTAAGGAAGCCATGCTTTGTGTCCCTTTCATAGAGAATGGGCTAAACAATTCTTAGAAAATCTTAGATGAACAAATATACTCTTATATTCCGGCTATGCTTGCAACTGGCTAATATAATTAAGGAAATGTCACGTCCCCGGCGGGATTTGAACCCACGACCCCAGGATTAGGAATCCTGTGCTCTGTCCTGCTGAGCTACGGGGACTTTTGAATGATTTAAAGTAGTTGTAATTGCACTAATTAGCACTTTATTATAGCCAGTGTCTTTATAGGTGTCCATACTCTCAGCTTTGGGTGTAGCAAATTGAATTGGTTTAAATCAATTCAATTCATGTTCTCTATTTTCAAGAGAAAGGCGTATATATTAGTTAATGGCAGATTAGAAAATCGTCCTTATGAGTTTTGATTAAATTAGAAATGAGATTATTAAGGTTAGAGAAACTATTTAACTCAATCGGAAGTTTATATAAATATCATTCGATAGGTGACATCAGCTATGGAATATCAATGAAATCCTTTAAGTATCTATTGGTTTTAATCGTATTTTGCTTGATAACAAATATCATACTTTATCCAAAGACGGCAAAAGCAGAAAGCCGTGTAGAGAATTGTGATAGAAAATTTCCGATATGGTATCAAGGATTTGATCGCTATGGCTACAAATTCAAATGTGAAACTGGAGATCTTTCAGTCGAACTCTGGGGTAAGATTGGGAGAATCATATATCCCGGTGCAGAAGCAATAATGAGGTTACGCGCCTCAGGAATGGATATTTCTTCGGACGGTAATGTAAATGTGGGTAATGATATCGTAGGATCTAAACTCAATCTATGGCTTAAAGATGTATTGCGCCCTATTTTTTGTAGCTTGGTTGATCGTGTGAGTATATACTGGGGCATGCAGCTTCTTGATGAGTGGGCAAATGATAGATTTGGAATCAATCTTACCGGTGCTGAATCGGTTGCTCAGGTTTATGGATATGATATTTACATAAGGTATCCTAAATCTGAGATCGACAGTTCTCGACGAACTAAAGACATTCTGTGGATTCTAATTCACGAACTGGTTCATGTTCAGCAGTATGAGAAATGGGGCAAGTCGCTTTCAAATTTTGGCTACAATTAATTTAAAAATTTCAAGATGGCAGGTGGGAGTTATTCGAATAATAAGATAGAAGTAGAAGCGAATGGAGTCGCAAACAAGTATATTGAATCTGTATTAGCGGCCTACAAAAGTAAGAGGGAATCTAATTCCGATGAACCTGTTCTTTAATATATCTCTCGTTTAGTAAAATCAAAGTTGAAGATTGTGGGTGACTAAATTAAAATGGTAAAGCTTGGCCAATAGGTATTGCTTTATTCTAAAGTGTTTTTTCCTTTAGCCGAAGGTATGAGAAATATCAGGAAAACGGGGGGACAGATAAGATGGGATTGCTTTCCAAATTAATCCGTGAAGGTACTATGATTAAAGGTATAGACCATGTGGCGATAGTCGTAAGTGATATGGAGAGGTCAATTAAGTTTTACAGCGAGGTTCTGGGACTAGAGATTCATCACGATGGTCGAAAAGAGGGAGGAATAAAAAAATCATTTCTCGGCACCAAATCCAGAACGCTGGTTGCTCTAACCGAGGATGTGCACCTGGGGAAGGGGGTATCCGGATTTGTGCAGAGCGTGGGTCATATAGCGTTTAGGGTTGATGATGTGGAGAGGGCAAAAGATGTTCTTAGAGAGAAGGGAGTTGAGTTTATAGAAGAGAAAGTTGAAAAAGATGCTAATAGAAAGGCCTATCACTTCCTCGATCCTGATGGGTTTGAGTTGGAAATTTATGGTGAAATTGGACAAAAAGCGGTGTATTGATAGTGAGTTATTTTTGTTGAAGGTCCTTGTTAAATGACTAAAAAGCAGGTTTTTTCCTGGTTTTTCATCGGCATATTTCTCTTTTTAATCTATCTTTGTTACCGGGTTCTTGAACCTTTTATTATATCGCTTTTCTGGGCTGGAATTCTTGTTCTTATACTTTATCCCCTCCATGAGCGTCTTACAAAATCCCTGAAAAACAGGCCTGGGCTTTCATCCGTCATTATGACGGCGCTCACTACGTTTGTCCTTATAATTCCTTTGGGTGTGATTATTGCAACGCTTGCAGTTGAGATGTTTGATATTTATCAGGGAATTAAGGATAAACTCGAGTTTGTACAAATCCGGTCTATAGTTGACCGCTTAAAAGAGCTAATACCCGTGACCATTCTCGAAGAGGTGGAAAAGAGGTTTGATGTAGGAGATATTCGTCTTGAACAGGTAGTTATAAAAGCTATAGGGACAGTAAGCAAGTATCTTTTTGATCAGGTCCAAGAAGGGGCGAAGAACCTTACCAGCTTGATTATTAGTTTCTTAATAATGATTTTTGCCTTGTTTTTTTTCTTTCGTGATGGAAGAACGCTCTATCGAGAGATAAAGTATCTGATCCCTATGACTGACGAGCAAAAAAACAGTATATTTGGCCGCTTCTATGATATTCTCAATGCTGTAATTCTTGGTGTTTTAGCAACGGCAGGGGTACAGGGTTTAATAACCGGGCTTCTCTTCTGGATATTGGGAATTTCTTTTGCAGTACTCGCAGGAGTTCTAACATTCGTATTTTCTCTTCTTCCAATAGGAGGTTCAGTATTTGTTTGGCTTCCCGTAGGGGTTTATCTTCTTCTCTCTGGACAAATCGCCAAAGGAGTAATTCTTCTTATAGTTGGAGGGGTTATAGTGAGTTCGATCGATAATTTTCTAAAACCCTGGATTATTGGGGGTAAAGTAAAACTACCGACCCTTTTTCTTTTCCTGAGTATTTTGGGAAGCGCGAAGGCTTTTGGGTTTACCGGAATTATTCTCGGGCCAGTTCTTCTTGTGGTATTTATGAGCTTTGTAGAGATATATAAAGCCGAGTACCGTGAGACAAAAACGGAATAGTTTAACTAAAGGGTTCATAACGATTCCCGAATAGTAATATCCTTCTTCAGAGTCTTGACTCACTTAAAATATAATCTATAATTTAGTTTAGACTAAAAATTAAGTTTAACTAACCAAAAACAATTCGGAATATTCAAATGATTAGGGTTGATATGGAAGATTATCGTATATATAGGCTAAAGGGGAGCTTAGACATCATTTACCTACAGGGTTAGTAAGAAAGATTTATTGGACTAGAACGGAGGAGAGGTTAGATGAAGAAGCAAAATTTATCAAGACGTAATTTCATGAAAGCGGGTTTGGGAATAGTGGCTGGCTCGTCGGTCTTTGCAGGACAGAGCTTTGGTGAGAAATATAATAAAGGGGTGACACTCAATCCTGGAATGGGACATGGTGGACATCAGACAATGCCTCATCAAACAAGAAAAGCGTCGGCTTTCAAAGATGATGAGATGAATCCTATGAAATTCCTCTCAGCATATGACTACGGCAAGGTCACCCAGCTTCCTGATGGTCAAGTCCAGCGGGAGTACGATATTGTTGCCCACGAAAAAGAGATCGAGGTAGCCCCAGGGGTAAAGTATCCGGCGTGGACCTATAATGGCTTTGTTCCAGGGCCGACTATCAGGTGTACTGAGGGGGATAAATTAAAAATTAACTTTTTAAACGCGTCCCACATGCCGCATACAATCCATCTCCACGGCATACATCCGGCAGAAATGGACGGTGTGTTTGAGATTATTCCAACTGGCGGGAGGTTTACCTACGAGTTTACCGTAGACCCGTTTGGGCTTTTTCTATACCACTGCCACGTTATGCCGGTAAAAAAGCATATAGAAAAGGGACTTTACGGCACGTTTATTGTAGACCCCAAGACTCCCAGACCTCCAGCTAAGGAGCTTGTTATGGTTATGAACGGCTTCGATACGGACTTTGACGGTGAGAACGAGTTCTATACCGTAAATGGGTATGCAAATTACTTTTCGGACAATCCGATAAACATTAAAGTCGGCGAGCTTGTAAGAATCTATCTCGTCAATATGACTGAGTTTGATTTGCTAAATTCTTTTCATCTACACGGAAATATGTTTCGACTATATCGTACCGGTACCGACCCAAAGCAGTACGAATATACCGACACAGTAATGCTCTGTCAGGGAGAGCGGTGCATTATCGAGTTTTCCTACAAATATCCGGGCATGTATATGTTTCATGCCCATCAGAGCGAGTTTGCAGAGCTTGGCTGGATGGGGTTCTTTAACGTTCTTCCAGAAGTTGCTTAACGCAATGGATTAGCCACCGAGGATACAGAGTGCGTAGAGAGAAGAAAAAGAAAAATTTTATTTTTTTAAATAAATATTTTCTCCGTGTTCTCTGTGGCTAAATAGTCAAAAGGAGGCTTCGGATGTCGAATGAAAGAGTGGTTGAAGAAAGAGATGTTGCGAGTGATAGAAAAGTAAACTTTTTTAAGTCAAAGTTTGTCCTAATCCTGACCGCAGTACTTCCGTTAATCGTCCTCGGACTAATGGTCTACTGGTTTGCGACTAAAGGGACAAGCCTCATTGAAACCACTGCCGTTCCTGTTGAGAAGTTGGATTTTGAGAGGATTATCCTACACCCTGAGGAAATAATAGCCTATGTAAGGAATTCGGGTCCTACCGAGATAACTATAGCTCAGGTCACGGTAAATGAGGCGCTCTGGGGGGCTTCCATATACC
>JACPIY010000087.1 GCA_016187835.1 Deltaproteobacteria bacterium
AATGCTTGAAACAAGAATCCAGCGATGGCGAGATAAAAGGAATATCAGATGCGCAACGATTCAATGGAAGTTTACCAAAGAAGATGCGAGAAGAATATTCAAACATGATAGGGTTCAAAATTAAGTTAATTGAGTACTAGTACACTTTGGTTGGGGCTTTAATCATGCTTTTAAAATAGCTGCATGCATTGCTCAGTTTAATTAACAGTTTCATTATATACTTATTCCGTGGAGTACTAATCAAATTCTGCAGGAAAGCCTGGATTCGAATCTGGAAATTCGATATTGATTCAACCTTTCGATCATAACTGATACTCCCTGAATTAGGCTATCTAGAGCAGCTGAGCCAAAACCTTACAATGCACGATTGCGGCTCAGGATTTGTCTCTATCCAGAAAGAAGCTGCCCTCATACGCATCTGTTATTTAAGTATTTCTTGCTACATCCGCATATTACTGAATTCTTGCTATAAGGGCATATCGTAATTGCACCCCACTGATAAATATTGAATGTAATCCATGCGTCGCCAGGAAGATCGTATATATTGCTTTCAAAGATTACGTGAATCTCTATTCCGGATGGCACAGACTCAGGAGTTGGATATCCCAGGTTGGGAAGTTCCTTTTTTTCCTTGGCATAAATAGAGCTTATGTAGCCAAAACTGGGGCTCTCCTCCGGAGTTACTATAACCCCGCCGGTTCCCCCTTCTGAAAGTAATAGTGCGACGAATTCGTTTGGCTTTTCCTTTTCCACTTTAACCTGTCCTCTGGTCAGCTTTACTGTGTGGACTTTTTGAGCCAGGGATTGGTTAGAACCTATCAAAAATACAATCAAAGCAAGCAAGGTTGTAATTAAGTATCTCATTTTTCTTCCACCTTTCTGTAAATGAAGCATTAGTGTAATCATTTTGTAATTCCCTTCACAATCAAATCAACCACACAAACTTTAAGTTTAAAGCTATTTGCGAATAAACCAGACAAACAGAAACCAATAAACTTAATATGAAAGAACTATCCCTTGATTACGGCAAGCGGTCTCAGGCGAGCAACCTTCTTTGCAATTCCGGCCTCATGTATAACATCTACTACTTCGTTAACGTCTTTATACGCTTCTGGCGACTCTTCCGTTAGACCTCTTGATGAACCCGCATTAACAACAATACCCATACTCTCGAGCCGTTCTCTAAGCTCTTCTAAGTTCACCTCTTTTCTCGCTCTTGTACGAGACATCCTCCTCCCTGCACCGTGGCAGCTTGACCCAAAGCTTGCAGCTAAGGCTTTTTCTTGTCCAACCAGAATATAGGAGTGCGTCCCCATGCTCCCCGGGATAAGCACTGGTTGATTTGGGAAGGCCCGGGTCGCACCCTTTCGATGTACAACGAGTTCCAATTTTTTTCCATCAAGTGTGTACCCTTCAATTTTTGCGATATTATGTGCTACATCATACACCACATGGAGTTTCCCTCCCTCTCTACCCAAAACGTTCTCCCATGCCTTTCTTACTTCCCAGGTAATGAGTTGTCGGTTTGCCCACGCAAAATTTGCGCCTGCCGACATCGCTTTGAAGTAATTCTGGCCTTCCTTTGAGTTAAAAGGTGTGCATGCTAATTCACGGTCGGGTAGGGTAATTCCATACGAAGGTATAACCCGCATCATAATCCGTATATAATCAGTTGCAATCTGATGCCCAAGCCCCCGAGAGCCTGTATGAATCAAAACTGTTACCTGATCCTTAAAAATATCCAATCTCTCTGCTTCATTCTCATCAAAGATCGTTTCAACGATCCCAACCTCAACGAAGTGATTACCTGCCCCCATTGTTCCAAGCTGGTCTCGGCCACGGCTTTTCGCGTGTACGGAAACGAGTTCGGGTGCCGCAGTGCGTAGCACACCTCCTGATTCTGTATGTTCAAGGTCATCCTCATCTCCATACCCAAGTTCGAGAATTCGCTCTGCTCCCTTTTCGAGAACCAGATCAAATTCCTTGCCTTTTAAAGTGAGGTTCCCTCCTACCCCCACACCGGAGGGAACCTCTTGGTAAATTGCCCGTCCAAGGTTACGGAGGTGGGGTTTAATTTCCGGAAAAGTTTTCTCGGACCGCAGTAGCCGTACTCCACAATTAATGTCGTAACCAATGCCGCCGGGAGATATGATGCCCTCCTCACTATCAAAAGCCGCCACCCCGCCTACAGGGAAGCCGTATCCCTCGTGGATATCGGGCATGGCAAGCGCGAATCCTTTAATTCCGGGAAGTGTTGCAACGTTAACAAGCTGATCCAGTGACTTGTCGGCAGTAATGGCATCGAGCATCTCTTCACACGTGTATATGCGAGCTGACACTCGCATGTCACTACGGAAGCTTTTTGGAATTTCCCAGAGGAAATCCTCTATTTTTATTAGATTCGATTTATCAAACATGGCCGATATTACGCTGATTTGTTGTTCTAGACTTCTATCACTTTTACCTTATGCAACTGTCAATAGGCAAAGTGCGTACCATCAAATTCAATATTTATAACCTGCCGAGCTCATTAATAGTTTTCAAAGATGAATTCACTTATTAAACAGACTTATCTGTCATAAAATAGGACATCTGACATCTCAATTAAAAAGAGGTATAGATTAAATGTCGAAAACAATCATGGTTTCCCATTTCCCATTTTTTGTCTCTCTTACATCTGCCTCATGATATGTCACTGCCTTTATATCTTCACCAAAGGATCGCGTATCAAAGCCGCGTAAATTAACTTCAAGTGATCGCTTGGACAAGGTCTTGAAAATCACTTCATCATACATCTCCTTATTTATGTGAGCGGAAAGCAAAACTTCGTTAAGAAAATCAATGAGAAGCGCGGTTGTGTCAGCCGCTTCAAGCGCGATAGTTCTTTGGATGGGCTGTTTTTGACCATCGGTTTTAGGTTTAAGAATTTCCATCATTCCAAATACCGCGTCTGAAAAGAGCTCTTCAAGAGAATCTCCTTGAACGAGCATTCTCACATCAGCAGTGTGTTCTAGCATCTTGTAAGTCATATTGGTATCCAAGTAAATCGATAATTTCTCATGATAATCTAATTTCAAGACATCTTTTTTCTCGTTCCAAAGGGCTTCCGTTTTGAATTCGTGACAGAGCCTCTTCATTTTTGTAGAAATGGTTATAGCGCGCCTGCTTTTATCCACATGAGCCTGAAAACTCTCGATTATTGTTGGATACATTGCCAATCTTCTTAAAGCCTTGCCTTCTATCTCCAGGATAAATATAAAAGATTCGTCATTGCGCTCAATTTCATCTACGGCATAATCGTCTACAAAATTGCCTGTGCTGTAGAGAATTGGCTTACCTCTATATATCTCAATTCCTTGAAAAACGTGGCAAGAATGTCCGAAGATAATATCACCGCCCACATCTACTAGAGCATGGGCAAATGGAATGTGGTGTGGTTGCGGTCTGTATCCAAAATTCGGACCCCAATGTGCAGAAACCACCAGGATATCGACCGCTTCTCTAGCCTCGTGCACAATTTCGAGAAGTTTTGTTGTCAGTTTGTTGGTGAGATCAACAGGAACGTAAAAGACTCCTGCTTTTTCCTCGGTTGCTTCCCAAGCCGGTTCGTTGTTGGTAAATGCTATAACTCCTATTTTGATACCTCCGATCTCAGAAATAGAAAGCTTTGCCGCCTCTTTAAAATTGATGCCTGCGCCTGCGTGCTTTATGTCCGCCCTATCTAAGATACGCAGTAGATCAAAAAGTGCTTCATATCTGTAATCAAGAACGTGGTTGTTGGCTAGAGAAACTGAGTCGATGCGTGCAACCTCCAATAACTTAATGTTTTGGGCGTCAGAACGAAAGTGAAAAACCTTTGGTGTACGAGACGATGGTGTACCTTTATCAGATATAACACACTCAAGATTGCACATCCGCCAGTCAACTTGGTGAAAAATTGGAAGAGTGTCTCCCCATGGATATTCCGGCGGCTGTTTCCTTAGTACGTCGTTGACAAGTCGACCAATCATTACATCTCCAATAAAAAGAAGTTTCATTGTAATTATTATAGATTATGAAATGGGCATAGGCACTGCTCTTGTATTACGGCTACTATCAAAATAATACGACAAATGCACGATCAGAAAGAATAGTTTATTTCTGTAGTCTTAAAATGCTGGGATAAATATTTTAGCCTATCTTTTGATGGTAAACCTTTAGGATAGAAAATCTCATCCCAATCACCATAAATCCAATTGGAAGTTCCAACGTATAGCTTCCTCATATATAGAAACTGGCTCCTTATACCTTGTCGGTGCTATTGCGAGAAACGAAGCCTGATTCAAATCCCTTTTTACCGCTCGAAAGATAAGTGTAAGAAGCTTAAAGGTTGAATACAGACTCTGAGTATCACAAACCATAGCTTCCTAATTCCTCTTTGCACTTACTGCAAAAAGGCACTTTTTTTATATCCGTGTCCTCTAAACTGTTTGAAAATGCATAACGCAGCTTTTATCGAGACAATGCCCTAAACCAGCTACATGGCCTAGTTCGTGAATCGCTTCTTTCACCACCCTAGCATAAAATAATTCTCTATCTTTAGAGATCAGCCGATACAACGATATTATAGACAAATTTGAATAGGCCAAACCAAATATAAAATTTAAACCCTCTATATATAGGTCCTTGTCTATAACGCCTAATACTGCATCTGCGTCCGTCTTCAACAGCTCTCGTCTCAAAGCCGGGAAAAGGTCTTTGGCAAATAATTGAATCCCTCTTTTTCTACAACTGGGGATACTTATTTGCTCTTTATTAACTAGTACCCTACATCCAAAGATTTCTGTGATTTTTTTCTCCAGATGATTCATTACATCTTCGTCTATCGTTTAAAAAGGGACTAATAAAATTTGTTTCATTTTTCTTTTTCTTCTTTTTTACTTTTTCAAGGCTAAAAAGTAATCAATGCTTTTAGTTGCAATGGCAAAATTAACTCGTTCTATCTTAAATGGTAAGAGTACCTATTCTGAGGAATTTTCTGGAGTACCTCAAATATGAGTTAAGCAAATTAACAAACGCATTGGTAACTGGGACAGTTCACGCTCTATTATATTATAAGAGAGATACACTCTATTAAGTCACTTAATAGTGATCAAGATGATTATCCGGACTCTTTTGAAGCTTTATCGGCGTAGTAAACAAGGCACTCGGATTCGCGGCCTCGAATAACACGTCGGCTTGCGAGCCGACCTCGACGCTCTGTGACGACCGTACACTGGTCTTCATGGCCATCACGTTCATAGTAAATGATCACCCAGTCATGCGTCATACCAAGCTCGTGCGCAAGCGCGGTATTAGAGTACATAGCGGTAAAGGACCATCCAACATGTTCGATATGAAGAACGGGAAGCCAAGCCTTCTTCATGGGGTTAAAACGACGTGGTGAAACGGTTGGGAGGTCACCTGCTTTAGCCCTTCGTCTATACTCGTCATCTACTATGAGGATAGTTCCTACAGATGGCCGCTCTTCTATCAAATCATGGGTCTCTAGCAGACGCAACCTCCTAGCCCGACGGCGTACTGATCGGCTTAACATACCGGCGAGCGTGTCTCTAATTCCTCGCACACGTCTTTCTCCAAAGCCAGCCAAGCTCTCTAGGCGTCCGTCGTGCGCCGCAAGCTCCAGTTCCTCGAGTGTATCAATGTTTAGCTCCCGATGTATCCGCCGTGCGAGTTCTTCCCCGATTCCAGGCACCGTAGTGAAGAGATCCTCAGGGGATACCTGTCCTTCTAAACGTTCGAGGAGAGTTGAATGTCCAGTGTGCACATATTCCTGAATGACGGACGCTATACTCTTGCCGATGGTCGGTAAACGCTCAAGACCGTGGGTTCCCTCTTCCTCTAATATATCGGTTAGCGGACGAATACTTTCGCGAACTGTTTTGGCAGCAGCACTGTATGCGTTTACCCGAAACGAGCTCGCGCCCTGCGCCTCGAGCAGAACGGCGATACGTTCAAGCACATCTGCAATCTCATCGTTACTTAGTCGCAGTTTCTTCACCTTCCCCAGAATTTTACTTTTTCCTTTATTTTATTTAAATATTTATCTTGAGAATTTATATTCCATGATAATATATTATTAAGCTATGAGAAACTATAGAAAAAGATCTGATGGTTTAGCAATAGAAACACGAATAAACAAAATGTGAGCGTGCTTAGAAGTCACACAAAAACAAATTCCCTAAGCCGTGGGGAGGTATTTTTATGAAGACAAAATGGTATGTAGATGGAGATGTGGGTCGATACGATACGAGTTTCTTCTATAGTTGCTTAAAGGAAGCTTGTCGTGACTTTGGGATTCCAACGTTACGGAAGACCGGCCGTGCAGAGGGTGATTCTTATTATCACAAAACGGAATTTTTCTTTCCCTATGATGTAGATGAAGAGATATTCGATGAGAGACTGCAAGAGCTATTAACGTCTAGTGAGTATGGACTCGAAGAAGATTAGAGGTATACTGCCTAGGAAAAATGAAGATAAATGTCCAGACCACGTGTCTGTCGAGAATTATATGTAATAATCAAGATTTATTCTGTCGGACAATGTAAGTACTATTTTCACCCTCTGTCAAAATCCTCTAGGCTGTCACTCCTAGCGCTTCGATATCTCACAGCCAGTACTTAGTGAAGCCAAGTAATAAGGTCGCGAAGGGTTTAATTGTCATGCTGAATACTGAAATGAATTCAGCACAAGCTTGGTTCAGCATCCCATGTTTACAAAAGAGATCCCGAAACAAGTTCGGGATGACAGCCAAAAATCATGTTTTTTTAACCCAATTGTTCTAAGGCCTGTATTATTAAACTAGGTGAGACTTAGCTCCACATTGTCTGTTTGGTCAAATTTAGATTTTTACAAATTATAGATATTCCATTAAATCTCTGTACCTTACCCGCTTCCTTTTTTGCTTATCCTTCTTAGTCAAAATTACCTGGGTCGGCTTTTTGGCAACAGGCTTTCTAATCTTTATCTGCGTTCTCTTTTTCATTTTCATAACTGTTGTCTTCACCGATAGTTTTTTATTCAAGGAAACTCCTCAATACCTCTCCAGGCTTTGATGTTGCAAGTTTTTTTAGAGCTTCTTTCTCAATCTGCCTTATCCTTTCTCGTGTGAGATTAAACTTCTTTCCAATCTCATCTAGGGTATATGTAGTTTCATAATCGATTCCAAATCTCAACCTAATTGTCTCTTCCTCCCTAGGTGAAAGAATCGATAGAGCATCTCTTATCCTATTCGTAAGTGCTGCGTTTACAATAACAGAGTCTGGTGTGTACGATTTCTCATCGGGTACAAAATCAAGCAATGTTGCTTCCACTCCCTCGCCTATAGGCAAATCGAGGTGAGCAACATCGTCTTTTCCTTTTAAAATCTGTTTTACATGCTCAACAGAGATCCCAGCTTCTTTCGTAATCTCTTCTGGGAGAGGTCTTCTACCCAACTCCTTTTCAAGCGCAGAGCTTATCTTGTACACGTTGTTTGCTTTTTCAAGAACATATGCTGGAACTTTAATTATCCTTACTTGATCTAATAATATTCTTGTAATCGACTGAATAATCCAAATCACTGCATATGTTGAAAACTTATTTCCCTTAGTATGATCGAATTTCTCCACCGCCCTAATCAAGCCTAAATTACCTTCCTGAATGAGATCCGAGAGTGGAAGCCCTCTACCGATGTATTTCCTTGCAACGCTTATGACTAATTTTAAATTGGCTTTCATGAATCTCTCTTTTAACAACCTCGCCCTGTCCGAATACACCTTTATAAGAACGTTAAGTCTCTTTATTTGCCTTTGTTTTTTCCCTTTATCGTTTCCCCTACTATGCTTTTCGTTTGAAACCTTATCCAGGAGCGCTTTTATTTCACTTGCCTTTGCCTCACATTTCTTTATCTCTATCGAAAGCTCTATTTCTTCGGTTGGCGTAAGAAGAGGTTCACTTCCTACGTCCTTAAAATAAGCATGAAGTAGCCTGAATTGCTCTTCAGCCGTCCAAGGCTTATCTTCATCCTCTTTGGATTTCAATTCTTTGAATTCAAAGCCAGACCCGGTCTCTATCATATCGAGTATGAAGCTGTCCTCGATGTTAAGAGGCGTAAAAAAATCCTCTTCTTGGATAATCTCTCCAAGCCCATTTACTTCTGAAATTGTTTTCTCAAAGCCCATTTTTCTTACTGCCATTCCCATTCTTTTGTTCCTCTCTTAATTTTGTTTTTTGAAATAATTAGGCTGGTCTCTATCGCTCTGTTTGCCAACCGGCTCTTTCTTATTTAGGTTTATTCTCTGTCACAGCCAGACAGCCATTTTCAAACTCAACAGAATAAAAACCAATGATTTAAATGAGATAGAGGTTATTTTTATAGGTTTTAGCTGGCGAGTAAAAGAATCCTAAATCCGACACTTAATTATTCAAATTTAAAATTCAATATAATCATCTAGATATTGTATTTCAAGGAAGAAGAATCTTAGATAACTTCTTCATTAATTCAACAGCTTTTTATCACCTAAAGGCGGTTATTTCGGCCATAGAAGGTTAATTTTGAAAAAAGTTGAGATTATAGGCCCTTTTTAAATTGACAACTCAAGAACGTGGTCTGCCAGATTTTCTAGATATGTTTGTCTTTTATCACTGATCAAAGACAGTATTCCATCTATGAAAAGCTATTTTTGTAGTTTGGGGTTATTTTTGTATAAAAAACTCGGGTGTTGGTTCTTTCTCTTCCAGGCCGCTCTTCGGATGCGCTGTCCCTTTAAGTTCTCTTAAATCGTTTTCTATAATGTCCAGCCTTTGTATTATGCTATTGAGCTTCTCTAAGACGGTATCTAAGGTTAACTTTTTTTTCCGAATGTGCTTCGGTCTCCTTTTCATAACTTTTTTCATCTGTACCGACTCCTTATTTTAGTATTTGAACACCATCCAGTGATTTAATTGTTCCTATTTAACTCAAGGAAATCATCTTGTATTAGCATTTTTACAAATTATATGCCACAAGATAAATCTACCTAAGCCACGGAAGTATTTAAGTATTGTATAAAACCATACTTTTTACGAAAAACTTTATCTGTCAGAATCTAAGACATCTGACAGGTTTAGTCCTTAATCTAGCCCTATAAATTCAGCTTTCCCAATGGATTACGTTTTAAAGTTTATTGGCATGCCGTTTGCGATATCTTCAAGTAAGGAGAACATAATATTATGTCGAGCATAAGTTCTCCGCATTTGAATACAGTTGAAGGAAGTAGGAGTAAAGGTATGACTAATAGAGAGTCTCGAAATTCGGTCCATATACTTACCGATTCCCTGACGCTCGAAGGAGAAATCCATCTCCCTCAGGAAGCAAAAGGGATTGTGATTTTTGCCCACGGAAGTGGAAGTTCGCGCTTGAGTCCGAGAAACACACTCGTAGCACGGGTACTACGCTCCGCCGGACTTGGCACTCTCCTTTTTGACTTACTTACTAGAGAGGAGGATACGGTCTATGAAAATCGCTTCGATATCGCACTCCTAGCTCGGCGTCTAAAAGCGGCTACTCAATGGGTGAAAACCGAAGATCACATGAAACATCTTCAAATCGGCTATTTTGGAGCTAGTACAGGGGCTGCTGCCGCACTTGTAGCCGCTGAGGAACTCGGTAAAGAAATTAAGGCTATTGTTTCGCGTGGAGGACGTCCGGATTTGGCAAAGGAAGTACTGGGGCATGTTTTCGTTCCTACTCTTTTTATCGTGGGTGGTAATGACGACTTAGTACTCAAATTGAATCGTGATGCGGTGTTGCATATGAGAACGAAAACAGACCTAAAAGTCATCCCTGGAGCGAGTCACCTCTTTGAAGAACCAGGAGCATTGGAAGAAGTTGCTCGTTTGGCGGCGGAATGGTTTACAAAGTATCTAACGGTTAATCAAGCAAAACACTGAAATTATGCTACATAAGCCTATTATCCCATGATCTTACAGCAATCATCAGAACATACTGTTCGGGAAGCACTAGCTTTATTGTAATCACTTGTATGGTTTTGATATAATTTCACTATGGCTGGACGGGAACGCGGAACAACCGATAATCTTGACTTGCTTTTAGCAGTTTTACCACCTCACACTCGGGCGGTAATTTTAGAGCTAGGCAATTCTGAAAATCTTGTGGAGATCGTTCTCGATTTAGGGCGACAACTCGAAGTGCGATATGTAGACCAAGCCTTTTATCTTGGTAGCAAATCCATCAGTCGGGAGGATATTCAATACGTAATAAGCCAGATTGACATGTTCACGAAGGACAACCGCGCAGGGATCGAACGCACACTCCACCGCATATCGGCCATTCGCAACCGATTGGGCGAAGTTATTGGGCTTACCTGCCGTGTGGGTCGCGCTGTTTTCGGAACTGTGGATATTCTTAAAGATGTCATTAAATCAGGCAAGAATATACTACTTCTTGGCAGACCGGGTGTGGGCAAAACGACTTTACTAAGAGAAGCCGCTCGAGTATTGGCAGACGATTTAGAGAAACGTGTTATTGTGGTTGATACCTCAAACGAGATTGCAGGAGATGGTGATATCCCTCATTCGGGTATTGGCCGTGCCCGGCGGATGCAGGTTCTCTCACCCGAACGGCAACATGCGGTGATGATCGAAGCTGTAGAGAACCATATGCCAGAGGTAATCATAATCGATGAAATCGGCACCGAAGCCGAAGCTATTGCCGCACGAACTATCGCAGAAAGGGGTGTTCAATTAATTGCGACAGCTCATGGTCATTCCCTAGAAAATTTAATACTAAACCCAACGTTGGCTGATCTAATAGGCGGTATTCAACCTGTGACATTGAGTGATGAGGAGGCCAAGCGCCGTGGAACACAAAAGACTATCCTTGAGCGCAAAGCACCACCGACATTTGACGTTATAGTCGAAATTCAAAATAAGGACCGTTTTGCCATTCACCATGATGTAGTGACGGTAGTAGATCAATTTCTGCGTGGTGTTCTACCTAGTCCCGAAGTCAGGTTGAGAAAGGAGGACGGTGAGGTTGAAATTGTATCACCGGGGTCAACCCAATCAATAACTGCCTTTGTACCTAGGCAACTTTCGGCAGAAGGATTTAAGAAAAAAATAATCCACATCTACCCCTATGGCGTGACTCGAAAGCGTCTGGAACGCGCAATCCGCGAATTGCGAGTGCCTGCTTACGTCACTACCAACTTGGAGCAAGCCGATTTCATTCTGACACTCAAAGGCCGTGATAAAGAGCGGCCCAAAAAGCTTCGTAGAGCTACCGACCACGGTGTACCCATTCATGCAATTAAGAGTGATACATTAAAGCTAATCCAAGAGTTTCTCCGCAATATTTTCGATGAGACAGATTATATGGATGAGCAAGAAGCTGCTTTACATGAAGTTGAGGAAGCTATTACTAAAGTAATCTCTGAACAGCAGCCTGTCGAGCTGCAACCTCATAACAATTATATTCGAGGCTTACAACATCGTCTCGTCGAACGATATGGACTTTTTTCAGAGAGTAAAGGCCATGAACCGCTGCGCCGAGTTGTAATTTATCCCGTGGGGCGAGGCTGACTGAGAAATCTAACCTGGATCGATAATCACTCTAAATTTATAGTAAGAACATAAGTACCTTTTTTATGCAATATCACGTTTGCCCTCTATAACGCTTTTCCAAAGGCTAGTCATTTCATTTAGCATCTCATCTGCTACTATTTTTATAGAATTGATATCTATCCTTTTGTTTTTTAACCTTATATCCAGAACCTGTGGCTGGTTTATCGGCTTTCCTATTTGGGAAGCAATGTAAACATATGCTTCTTCCGCATAACCATTTTCAACCATTACCTTACTTAAATCGCTTGCAAACAGATTATAAATCTTACCGACATGGCTTATAGGGTTTTTACCGGCTGCAGCCTCCAAACTCATCGGTCTGTATGGTGTTATCAAACCATTAACCCTGTTTCCTCTTCCCACCTGACCGTCATCCCCCTGCTCTGCGCTTGTCCCAGTAACGGTAAGGTATACGCTCTCTTTTTCGTAGTTATCCGCGGTATTTATATCAACTTCTATATCATAATCAACGGAGATCTCCTGAATTAGCAGCTTCTTAACAGTGTTAACCTTGTCAATGTAGTCACTTAAACTCAGAATGTATTTGTCTACAATCGCCATCGCAACTGTAAGCTTTATTTTATCTCTATTTCTTATTCCTATAACCTTTATGTCTTCCCCTATAAAAGGATATGTTCCCTTTACCTCAGCGCTGTTAAGTACTCTCTCTGTTTTTTGAATGGATTTTTCGAGCTCATCACAGGGATAAAAACCAACTCCAATAGAAGTGTCATTAGATAAAGGCACTTCACCCTTGCCGAACCTTTCAAAAAGCTCAATCAACTCTTTGCTTCCGGGCCTGATTTTCACATTTGTAATTACGTGATTTTCAGCATCGAGATGCCTTATATTTTGTTTTAACCATTTATGCACAGCCTCTTTGGCTATTTCATCGACAGGTAAGGACTCTCCGTTTCTTTCTTTTATACCTCTTCCTACAACTATTATCTCTGTTGGTTTAACAATTTTTCCTCCTTGATAAGAAGGACGTGCAATCCCTCCAATAAGCAATCCTTTATCAACGTTGTGATGCATAACTGCCCCAAACTCATCCAAATAATATTTGCTTAGAGCGATAGAAACCTGCTCGGCTATGTTATCACAAATCGTATCAGGGTGGCCGACACCTTTCCTTTCGACAACTTCTACTCGCCCCTGATGGGGTGACTTCCCTGTAAAGGAACTAACAAAAACATTTTTTCTCATACAATGTTCCCCCACAATATGATGAATTGGCAAAAGTAAAAAGGAAATTTATATAAAACAAACAAGTTAACAAAGCTTATGATACTGCTTTGAACTTAATTTACAATGAGTAAAGCCAGCTTTATAGCAAACATGCAGGTTAAATTTGGTATAACTCTGGGCGATTATATCAG
>JACPIY010000088.1 GCA_016187835.1 Deltaproteobacteria bacterium
CCGCGGTAAGCATTAAGGGAAGCGTCAAAACCCACATCCGGACTATCGTTGTATGCGATGATGGATCGTGAGTTGTCTTTATAAAAGACTGTCTTGGGTGAGATAAACTGCCCTGCATCCTCCGGGTCCGGAATATACTCGATTTTATAGAAGCGATTCACTGGATTTGTTGATGAACCCCGGCCTTTGATCTTTTGGATGACTTCCTCCATGGTTAACTAATCACCATAAGTTAGGATTGAGGTTTTTTGTATATCCCGATTTGACTCTTTTTGCTGTAGGAGAAGCTAGATGTGATTAACTGGTTCTATAGTCACGAAAAAGTTACTCTAGTTCTGAATTAGTGCGCGCGGCTGAGTGTGAAAGTGGCTATTTCCTTACCGTTCTCATACATGGTCCACTTCTGAATCATATTATCTTTGTTCTTAAAAGAGATGCTCAATGAGTGCATGTGTGGCTCTTTTGTCGGGTCAAAGGCCTGTCCATCTGCAAAATCGAGGTTTATCGTGTTTTCATCTGCGCTTTTCAGGACCATATCTGGGTGATTCTTGAGCATACAATAGTGTGTCATCGAAAGTTTGCCAGTCTCATCGTCGTAGACCGAGACCATCTCATGCGGTGTATCTGGGAAAAGAGTTTCAACAACGGCGCTTCCTCCGGAGGTTACTTGATATTTAACCGATACCTTTTCACCCTTTTCACCCATGGAGGATGTCCCTTCCCACGTTCCAGCTAGAGTTTTAATTCGCTCAAACTCTTTAGAGCCGGTGTACTGCGTGGCTTCATTTTTAACTTGAGTTTCATCTGGTTTTGCATTCGATACTCCTATAAGAAACAAAAATATAAAAGCGATAGTTATATTTAAAAGATTCTTCATTTTTATTCTCCTCCCTTTTATGGAAGTAACATGACTCCAATGAGTTATGTTCGAAAGTAATTTCCTACTCTCTTAGCTTTATATAATATTCACTATAGAATAACCTGCCTATTTCTGTCAAGTTTGATTATGAAAAGCGCAGGCGATAGGGTAGAGTGAGATAACCTATTTGATGTTATGAATGTAGGGAAAAGGACTCCCTTTTTTCTTAACTCAAATTTCTTTGGGCGTTTCTTCGGATCAAGAACCGTGGTTGATTTTGGTGGAAAGAAGAGGCAACTAGATTATATCACTTGCAAAATCCGAGGGTGATTATTTTTTCAAAGAGGCCGCAGCCATGTTCACCACTATTGTTGCTCTTTGGGCCTACAGGTTGACCACTAGCTTTTGCTCCCGATACTTTTCCTAAAAGCAGAAGGGTAGGGGCTGAATAGACTCCGAGTTTTAATAGCTTCCGTCTTGTTTCATTGACGTTCGATTTGGGCTGCTTTGCCTCTTGTTTATGCATAGGCTCACCTTTCATAGGCTAATTATCGTTGTTTAAAGTGTTAAAGTATATAGTGCCTCAGTTATATTTTTACTTAAATCCAACGTAGTACCCTAGTATGTTTTGTAGGTCTATTGTAATAGGAAGCGCTTACCTAAGTTATATATGTTTCGAGAGTATGTTTAATTACAAACGAAACAGTAATGACTGAGATAGAAAACCTTAAAAAGGAATTGGGGGATATTATAAGGTATGTGTTTAATGCGGTTGAGGAGAGGAGCAGGATTGCAGTTTATCCTGACCTCACCGGCGACTCCCACCTAAAATGGACCCCATCACGCCACGGATGATTTGCCTGCCTATTTGGCTGCCAGCGGCTCGCACTACACTCTTGACCATTGCTTCCGCTACAGTTTGGCGTTGACTTCCGCCTCTTTGCCTGGGTGGTGGAGTTTGAGGTAGTGGTTCGTTGGTTTTAGTTACTTCTTGTGCACGTATTTTTAATATTTCGTAAGCTGATTGGCGGTCAATAACTTTTTCATAATGACCATACAATAAAGACTGGTTGATTATCTGCTGGCGTTGACTTGGACTGATTGGTCCGATTTGGCTGGATGGAGGGCATATTAATGCGCGTTCGACGATGCCCGGCCTACCTTTCTCATCGAGTAGGGAGATCAGAGCCTCGCCAACGCCGAGTTCGATTATAGTTGATTCAACATTCAGCTTTGGGTTGCTTCTGAAGGTTTCTGCTGCTGCTTTGACTGCCCTTTGGTCTCTCGGGGTGAAAGCGCGTAATGCATGCTGGATGCGGTTGCCCATCTGACCGAGTACTTTATCCGGAATATCCAATGGGTTCTGGCTTATAAAATATGCTCCTACGCCCTTAGAGCGAATAAGTCGCACTACTTGCTCGATTTTTTCTTCTAAAGCCTGTGGTATATCGTTAAACAGAAGATGAGCTTCATCAAAGAAAAACACAAGCTTAGGCTTTTCTGGATCGCCTACCTCTGGCAGTTGTTCGAAGAGTTCAGACAGAAGCCATAAGAGAAAGGTTGCATAGGCTTTAGGTGATTGCATAAGCCTTTCGGCGGCAAGGATGTTAATCATTCCGCGTCCTTTGCTGTCAGTTTGCATAAGGTCATCAAGGTTCAAAGCAGGCTCACCAAAGAATTTGCACCGCCTTGCTCCTCGAGAGTCAAAAGGCCGCGCTGTATAGCGCCTATGCTCGCAGCCGAAACATTGCCGTACTCAGTGGTGAACTGTTTTGCGTTATCTCCGACATACTACACCATAGCCCGCAGGTCTTTCAAATCCAATAAAAGCAGCCCATTGTCATCGGCTATTTTAAATACCAAGGTAAGTACACCGCTTTGTGTTTCGTTTAGGTTGAGTAGGCGGGATAGTAAAAGAGGGCCCATTTCAGAAACAGTGGCTCGTACCGAATGTCCCTGCTCACCAAACACATCCCAGAAAGTTACCGGGCCCCCGGCGAAGCCAAAGTTGGTTAGTCCTAACTTTTGTACTCGCTCGGATATTTTGGGGTTTTCAATTCCGGGCTGGCTAATGCCGGAGAGGTCTCCTTTAACATCAGCCATGAAGGAGGATACTCCAATACGGCTGAAGTTTTCTGCAATTACCTGTAGAAACTGTCGGGGAACCCTTTAATTTAGTCAAAGGAAAGTTTATCCTAAAGAACAGAAATTATCTAAAAATCAGGTGAGCCTCTTATGCCAAGGTATAAACCTTTTGATTATAAACAAACAGTTATGATTCCCCTATCCTTAGAGAATCAACTC
>JACPIY010000091.1 GCA_016187835.1 Deltaproteobacteria bacterium
GATTCTTTTAAAAGATTTGGTTGCTTCGGATTTAGTTCGTTCTCTTTTTCCGGTAATAATTCTTGCTCTACTTACAAGAGGGCTTCACCTGGACGGAGTTGCCGACTGCTTTGACGCACTTCACTTCGCGGGACACGATAAAGAGAAAGCACTTGAGACGATGAAAGGAAAAACAATAGGTGCTTTTGGAGCTTCTGCTCTCATCCTTGTAATTGTTGGAAAGCTCATTGCAATTTCTGCTATCCCGGAAGGGATCAGAATCGAAAGCCTCCTTCTTATTCCGGCTCTTTCTCGATGGACTTCCTCGATCGTGGCAAGGGAACGCGCCCCCGCATCAGCGCAGGGACTTGGGTATATTTTTAGCGTTTATGCAACACGAAAGGCGTTTCTTATAAGTGGAGTAATTGCCCTCGCCCTGTCCTTTCTACTACTTGGAACAAACGGAATAGTGATTTTTGCTCTTGTTTCCATTCTTGGTTTTTCTCTAACGTCCTTTTTTAATCGCTCGTTTGGTGGGGTAACAGGAGATGTTTTTGGTGTTGTAATTGAGCTCTCAGAGGTATTTGGATTTCTGGTAGGAGGAATTATCATTGGATATTGATGTTACCGCTTATATGTTCAAGAGATAAAGGCTGTCATTCCCGCAGGTTCCCCGACTAAAGCATTCGGGGACGTGTTTAAGCGGGAATCTACGGTAGGAACACGCCACGGCGTGTTCCTACATATTGGATACCCGATAAATACGCTCGGGTATGACAAACATCTAGTGAACCGTGATCGTGTCGAACGATTGAACCTCGTAGAAGATCCGTGATGTGAGATAATCAGATAATGAAAATCGGCACGACGTCGTACATATATCCTGATGACATAATTCCGAATGTAAGCAAACTCGCTAATCTCGTGGATGATATTGAGCTTGTTCTTTTTGAAGGAAGAGATTATTCAAATCTTCCGAGCGAAGAAGATGTAAGTACACTTAGAGAAATCTCTCTGGAAACCGGAATTTCTTATACAGTTCATCTACCCATTGATCTCGATTTATGCTCAAAGGACGCTGATTATGGAAAGTTCTCCTTAAATAGGATGATCGAGATAATGAAGCTTACTTATTCACTAAACCCAAGGGGATATATAGTTCACCTTCCAAGAAGGAATGTCATCCCCGAGAGTATTAATCGGGGAGAAGTAGAATCCGAAGAGAAGTGGGTTTTAAGAACCGAGAGATCGCTTTCCGAAATATTTATCGAGTTCAGTAACGAAATTATTTGCATCGAAAATCTGAGCTATCCTATAAGGCATATTCTTCCGATAACCGAAGAATTCGATTTCAAACTTTGCCTAGACATAAGTCATGCTATAAGATGCTCTGATAATTGGGAGGAGATTTATGATAACAACTTTGACAGAATAAAGGTGATTCATTTCTATGGTCCTGAGACCCAAGGAGAAGGTCATACAGGACTTCAGAAAGCGGAAAGGAGTTTTGTCACTTCTGTCACAGACAAAATCCTATCTTCGAATTTTTCTGAACTTCTTACGCTTGAGGTTTTTGGAACCGAGGATTTTTTTGAATCAAAAAGAATACTAGAGGAGGAAATTTCCGCTTGGAAAAGAAGATTCTCATCACAGGTGGAGTAAAAAGCGGAAAGAGTAGTTATGCCCTCCGGCTTGCTAGGGAAATAGACAAGGAAGAAAAATTGTTCATAGCTACAGCACGCCCGATTGATGCGGAGATGCGGGATAAAATAGAAAACCATAAAAGAGAGCGTGGGAGTAATTTTAAAACCATAGAAGCGCCTATACGACTGGGAGACGCTTTGAGTGAATTCAATTCATCCACCGTAATTATAGACTGTCTTACACTCTGGCTTTCAAATCTCTTCTATGAAGTGAAAAAGAAAGAAAAACCAAGAGAAATAGAAAGCTTCATAGGTGCACTAAAGGAATTCAGAGGAAACGCAATAATCGTGACTAACGAGGTCGGATGGGGAATTATTCCCGGAGATGAAATCTCGAGAAAATATCAATCGGATTTGGGGAGTCTAAATCAAAAAGTGGCTGAGGTGTGCGATGAGGTATATGTGATGATTTCGGGGATACCGCTTAGGATTAAGTAAAATTTAAGCTACGAATTGATACAAGAGGGTTATCATTGCGAGCGCTAGCGAAGCAATCTTGTATTTTTTGGATTGCTTCGTCACTTAGTTCCTCGCAATGACATTTCTTTTTCACGAAGCTCCTTCTGAGTGTACATTCGTATTCACTCGTGGTTAAATATTTCTTCTTTCCTCGAAACCCTCGCCTCCTCAAACGTAGCCATCTCATTATAGGCTTTGACTCCGGCTTCTATTATAAACATCCCAATCACAGCCCCAGTGCCTTCCCCAAGACGCATATCTAGGTCAAGAATCGGCTGAACACTAAGCTTTTGCAAAACAAGCCCATGGCCGCCTTCTGCACTTTTATGAGAGAAAAAAATGTAATCTTTCACCCGCGGACAAAGCCCAAGTGAAATTACAGCACCCGCGGTTGAGACAAATCCATCAACCACAACAGGAACTCTCTTTGAAGTTGCGCCTAGAATTACTCCTGCAATCCCTCCGATTTCAAACCCTCCGACTTTAGAGAGAATGTCAATCGGGAAATTTGGATCAGAATTATGCAATGCGAGTGCTTTTTTTACTACCTCAACCTTATGCTTCCACACCTGATTATCTATTCCAGTACCGTGTCCGACTAGTTCCTCAGGGTTCAGCCCCGTAAAGGCACAAATTACTGCGGACGAAGATGTCGTATTTCCTATCCCCATATCACCCACACCAATGAAGTTATATCCTCTTTCAACAGCTTCTTTGGCGAGTCCTATTCCCGCTTCGATAGACCTTATCGCCTCACCGTTAGTCATAGCAGGTTCTTTTGCCAAATTCTTTGTTCCTGCTTTTATCTTCCTTGTTATCAAGCCTTCAGTTTTTTCAAAATACCAATCCACTCCCATATCTACTATGAAAACATCCGCTCCGGCGTGTCTTGCTAGCGCGTTTATACCAGCACCACCCCTTAGGAAGTTATATACCATCTCCCTTGTTACTTCCCTCGGATACGCGCTGACTCCTTCTTCGACTACTCCGTGGTCGCCTGCAAGAACAAACACGGCTTTTTTATCCAGACTAGGTTTTTTGTTTTCAGTAATAGCTACAACCTGCCTTGCAAACTCTTCCAGCTTTCCCAGGCTTCCCTTGGGTTTTGTAAGGTTGTCGAGACGCTCGGAAGCATAGGCAATATATTCTTTATTTAGCGGTTTTATAGATTCGATTGTTCTATGAAGAAGGCTCAATTTAAACTCCCCTTATTTCCCCCCAGATGATTTTATGAAGCTGGGGGAGTACTCTTACTTTTTCTAATCTGTCTTCCAAGACCCTTTCGGTAAGCCACTTAAGGTTGGTTCCGTATACAGGCTGAAAAATTATGCTTGCTCTAATTTGATATTTCGTCAAAATTTCTTTTGCGTACTCATAATCCAATTCGTCTTGAATTACGAATTTAAGCTGATCTTCGGGACGAAGCTTTTCAAAAAGAGAGAAATCCATCTTCTCATGCATGCCAGAACCTGGACATTTACAGTCCATACTTATTAAGCAGTTTTCAGTCCAAAAAATTGGAGGAGGATCTTTATGTCCACTCGTCTCAAGCACTATAGTGTAGCACTCGCTTACTAAATCCTTGGCCAGTACCTCAAGCTCTTTCCTCTGAATAAGTGGCTCGCCGCCAGTAATGCAAACCCTTTTACATTTGAATTGTTCTATCTCTCCTTTTACCTCATCTATTGTCATATCTTTAAAATCCCTACCCTCAACCGCATACATCGAATCGCACCAAGTGCACCTGAGATCACATGCAAATAAACGCACGAAAACAGTGGGAAGCCCAATCTCCATTCCTTCACCCTGAATTGAAAAGAAGATTTCGCTAATTTTCATCTTTATCTTCTACCTTTCATATTCCGTTGTATCAGCAACACCCGCTTCTTCAAATGCTCTTTTTCTTTCCCTGCACGAACTGCAAATACCGCAGTGTATTTCACCACCTTTGTAACAGGACCAGGTCTCTCCATATGGAACCCCAAGCTCGGCTCCGAGTTTAACAATCTGGGATTTATTCAGGTCAACAAACGGAGCAGCTACAACAAAATTGAAATTGTCGTTTGCGAGTCGTTCCGCATGTTCAAAAGCTTTAACAAACTCACCCCTGCAATCAGGATAAACTCCTCTATCCGAGTGATGCGCCCCAAAGAAGACGTGATTTGCTTTTATGCTTACTGCATATCCTATAGCTATAGAGAGAAAAATCGAATTTCTATTGGGAACTATGGTTGTCTTTAATGTTTCATAATGCGCTACAGTTTCCGGAACTTCCGGAATTTCAACTCTCGAATCCGTCAAAGCAGAGCCCGAAAGAAGCTCTTTTAAAACCGAAAGGTCTATAACTTTATGCGAGACAACTAAACCTCCACAAATCTTTATTGCGGACTCGATTTCTCTTTTATGCTTCTGCCCATAAATAAAAGTAAGAGCATAAGTTTCAAAATCATCTTTAACTGCTTTATAAAGAAGGGTTGAGCTATCTACTCCTCCCGATACAATAACAACCGCTTTCTTTTTCATGTTTCTGTTGTTTTCATGTTACGTGATGTTTATAGTAGAGACGCATCGCAATGGGTCTCTACATTTAATAATATTAAATGCTGAAAAGGGGTGGAACAAGGCAGGGAGTTATAAGAATTCTTGGTTTGGTCCTCTAATTAATAAGAGGTTTCTTACCAGTTAATTGCGACTCATCATCTTTCTCTTTATTTTTTGAGACTACATCAAAAAAGTCTTCTAACTTATTTTCCAGATCATCCACATATTTAATTACGTCCTGTATCTGCTTGTCAAGCTCTTCGGCCTCCAGATCAATCTCTTCACACCTTCTCCATTCTATAATATGACCCTTAATATGTTCAAAAGCCTCATGCATTGATTTCATATCATCGGCTATACGCGACACACTTACAACGATTTCTTTTTTCTCTCTTTCCTGTTTTATAAATCCCATCCATAGAAGCGATACAATAAAGGCTAAAAGCAATACCGCCTGTAAAACCGTTGTTTGAAGCGTAGGATAAATGCCAAGAAGATCTATCTGCGGAATAAAACCAAGCGGAATTATTCCAATCACTCCAGCCTCCTGAAGCTCCCTTATTCCCTTTCCTACAAACACAATTGAAAGAAAATACAAGAAAAAGGTTGTTATACTGAAAAAGTACTTTAGAGGAATCCTGAGACCGAGCTTAAAAATCACCAAAACTAAACCGAATAGTAAAACCGCTCCCGCAAGAAATCCCCAGATTACCGCATTTCGCGAATTCTCAGGTTGAAGCCATAATGCTTGATAAAAAAGTACAGTTTCAAACGCCTCTCTGTATACAGCAAAAAATGAGACGCTTGCAAGCGCAAACAGATTTTTCTTTGAAAGAGCCTTCTTTACCCTACTCTGAATGTATTCCTTCCATTTTTTGACTTCGATTTTTGTAATAAGCCAGTAACTTACATAAAAAAGAACCACAGCAGCAACAAGGGACGTCACGCCTTCAATAATTTCACGCTGTGAACCACTTATTGATATAATTGTTTGAGCTAAAAACCAAGTAATAAGACCGGCAAAAAGAGCCGAAATCCATCCAAGGTGAACATACTTAATGGCGTTACCCTCGCCCGTTGCTCCAAGAAACGCTATCACAGCAGCAACTATCAAAGCCGCCTCAAGCCCTTCACGAACTATGATTGCAAATGAGTTTATAAATGAGAGCGCCTTCCCTATAGGCTTGCCGCTTTGGAGAATAAGAGAGGCACGACTGAGGTCACTGTCAATTTCTTTATAAAGGGCGTTTACCTCGTCAATCTTCCTTTCATCCTTCATTACACCTCTTAATGTAGAAAACTTCGCTTCAATCTCACGGGTCAATTCATTATCCTTTACAGCGAGCTTAGTTTCTACTTTCTCGAATCCTTCAAAATAAGCGTCGAGTGCTTTAGTGTATGCGTCTTGTTTATTCCCCTGTTGGTAAAGCTCTATTGCCCCCTTGAGTAATGTGCTTGTTACTACAAGGGGGTTATCCTCTTTTGCTTGCACATCTATTTCCTCTCTTCTCAGGAAAGCAACAACCTTGGCTATATCCTCCTCGCTATCTAGATAGGGGGTTATTTCCTTTATAATCTCCTCATCCGTAAGCGTGGCAAGATTTTTAAAATCTTTAATTGCTGGTGAAATGCCGACTGTTTTATTAAATATGCTACTCCCTTGCTCTGCATCTTTTTGGTCGGCTCTTAGCGAATTCATATAGAAAGCAAGATTCCATTTATCATCCTCTGAAAGTTTGGGAAATGAAGGCATCGCAGTGCCTTGGATGCCAAAGCCCATTGTGTTATAAACCTTAAATGGAGAAAGACCACCTGCCGAAGTCCCATCCGTAAAATTTGTAGGAGGCGGATTAAGATTAGAGGAAAGCGGACCATTTCCGGCGCCAAACACTCCATGGCACCGAGCACAGTTGTTTGCATATAGTTCTTTTCCAGCCTGAAATGAAGGATGATTTTTTGGATATGTTGCCAAACTGTAGGCTGAAATAAGGGCTTTTTTTAACTCTTTTGATATGAATTCGATATCTTCAACTGAGGATTTATCTTCTATTTTGCTCTTGAGCTCAACTAAATCTGCCTCAATTCCTGCTTTATCACCACCGGAGGACTTTAGTTCCACAAAGAGACTCAACGCTTCTGAAGAGAATTCTTGCATTTCTTTATACTCCTCTTCATTGACAATCCTTCCTTCCTGAACTGCGTTCTTATAGTCCCCCCCTATATAGTCCACAAGCGAAAGTATTCTTTTTGCTTCTTCTGAGGCAAAAGAAGAAACACTACAAAACAGTAAGAAAAAGAGTATTGCCAGAAGCTTTAGAGTAAAACTATATTTAACACCGATTCCCATGTAATTCCTTTTTAATAACTTTGTATCCATTATCTTTATGGAGTGTCATTATATTTTATAAAATTGGCAAAGAGAAATTGAATTTTATTCTCAATTATGTTGCCTTTTGAGATTACCATAGAGGAAAAGTGTGTCAAGGAAAACAAGTCTAGATTAGAACAAGTTATGTCCGAATATCGCCTTCCAATTATTAACTGCTATTGTTATTATGAACCAACAACGTTACGGTAATTTGCTATATCACAAGAAAATTGTAAAATTTCTTGACTATTATGAGACCGCTTCCAAAGTTCTTTATAGATCAAATGAAATTGGAATACCTCGATCAAATAATGACAATAGAGCAGGTGTGTTTTCCCACAGCCTGGCCACGTCAGGTGTTTGAGATGGAGTTAAAATCCCCTCGTTCATTCACTCGTGTCTCGAAATTGGGAGATATGGTCGTAGGATACGTCGTTGCTTGGACCGTATATGACGAGGGCCATATTCTTAATATAGCAGTTCTTCCGGAATTCAGAAGGATGGGGATAGGAGAAGACCTAATGACAGACTGCCTCGATTATTTTTCAAGAAGTCACGCAAAATACGCATTATTAGAAGTCAGAACTTCAAATATTGGTGCAATAAAACTATACGAAAAACTAGGGTTCAAATCCATCGGAATAAGACGTGGATACTACAATGACACTGGGGAAGATGCCATTGTAATGATGCTTACAATAAAATAGATTTGTACGACCGAATAGCAGTTGGCGTCTACTGCTTTATGAATTAGCCTCTTGCAGTCTTGCTACTCCGCCCAAACCTCCCGTAAACCTTCTCAAGAGCACCGCTCATCTCACCTATAGTAGCGTAGTTTCTTACTGCTTCCACTATGTAGGGCATAAGATTCTCGTTGGCTCTTGCTGCCTCTTCCAATCTTTGAAGATCGGCTCTCACTCTATCGTTTTCTCTTTTTCTTCTCAATTCTTTTAGCCTCTCACTTTTAATAGCCTCAATCTGTAGATTAATCTTAAGAAGCTCAACCGGCTCTTCATTAACGTTTGTAAATTCATTTACTCCAACTATTATTCTTTCCTTGTTCTCCACTTCAAGCTGATACCTGTAAGAAGCATCCTCTATTTCCTGGTTAATATACCCCTCCTCTATACAGCCTACCATTCCGCCTTTTTTATCAATCTGCTCAATATATTTCATCGCTTCTTCTTCTATTTTTTTAGTAAGAACCTCCACAGCATATGAACCCGCAAGCGGGTCTATAGTGTCACCGGCACCGCTTTCGTAAGCAATCACCTGCTGGGTGCGGAGTGCAATTGTTGCGGCCTCCTCTGAAGGAAGTGCAAGGGCTTCATCAAATGAATTTGTATGAAGCGACTGAGTACCGCCAAGAACCGCCGCAAGTGCCTGTATAGTTACTCTCATAATGTTATTTCTCGGCTGTTGTGCGGTAAGTGTGACACCTGAGGTCTGGGAATGAAATCTGAGCATGCAAGCCCTATCATCCTTAACCTTAAACCGTTCCCTCATAATCCAGGCCCAGAGCCTTCGGGCAGCACGGAATTTTGCTACTTCTTCAAGGAAGTTATTATGAACTGCAAAGAAAAATGAGACCCTCTCAGCTATTTTCTCTATATCCAGTCCCCTTGCCTTTGCATTTTCTAAATACTCAATTGCATCAGCAAGTGTAAATGCCACTTCCTGAACCGCTGTAGAGCCGGCCTCACGCATGTGATAACCGCTCACGCTTATCGGATTCCACCTGGGTATCCGATCACGACAATACTCCATGATGTCTATCGTGATTTTTACGGAATCCCTTGGAGGGAATATATACGTTCCTCTTGCTATGAATTCTTTAAGAAGATCGTTCTGAACCGTTCCCTGTATCTTATCAGGACCAACACCCTGTTTTTCAGCAGCCACCATATACATGGCCAGAAGCATTGAGGCAGTAGCGTTTATTGTCATGGAAGTGCTTACTTCGCCAAGGGGAATTCCATCAAAAAGAATTTCCATATCCTCGAGTGAATCTATTGCAACGCCAACCTTTCCTACCTCTCCCTTACTCATCGGCTGGTCTGAATCGTATCCCATCTGTGTCGGGAGATCAAAAGCAACACTGAGACCGGTTTGTCCTTGCTCTAGAAGGTACTTAAATCTCTGATTTGTCTCTTCCGCCGTCCCAAAACCCGCGTATTGACGCATTGTCCAGAATCTTCCGCGATACATAGTAGGCTGAATGCCGCGAGTGAACGGATATTCACCGGGGTAGCCGATATCCTTTTCGTAATCCATTCCTTCTACATCCTCGGGCACATAAAGCCTTTCAAGAGCTATTCCAGAAGGAGTAGTAAATTCATTTTTTCTCTCTTTCAAACTTTTTTTCATTCTGTTTTCCCATTCGCTTTTCTTTGATGTCATCTTTCTTGCTCCATAGGATTTTTAAGAATTACAGCTAGAGACTCTTGGGGGTGCGTCTCTACTTTTAGGTTATCTATAATCAGTTCAACAAATTGAGTACAACTATATATAAGGAAGACCGTTCAAAAATATACCTACTTTCTCCTTTCCACCACGTGATCCGCGAGCAAATAGAGAGATTTTTTAAAAGTATTTTGCGGAAGACTTGATATTGCTCTCTTCGCCTTATCGGCAAACTCCTTTGCTACAGTTCTTGTTTGCTGGACTCCATTATATTTTTCCACAATCCCCATAATAAAGTCAGATTCTTCCTTTTTGAAACCGTCATTCTGAAGATTGTCCATAACTATAGATTTTTCCCTACTGGAAGCTTCACGGAGGGCATAAACAAGAGGGAGTGTCATTTTTCCCTCATTTAAATCCTGGCCTATCTTCTTTCCAAATTCCTCCTCATTGGCCGAGTAGTCAAGCGCGTCATCCGTAAGTTGAAAAGCAATTCCCAAATTAAAGCCGTAATCGCCAAGTGCCTCTTTTGTATCTCCATTCACATCGGCAAGAATTGCCCCTACCTTTCCACAGCTTTCTATAAGAGATGCGGTTTTATTTTCTATTATATCAAAGCAGACTTCCTCGGAGACTTCAATCATATTTTTCGCAACCATTACCTCAAACACCTGCCCCTCAGCCAACTTTGCCGCCGCATCGGTTACGGCTTTTATAACTTCGAGACTTCCAGTGGAAGATAGCAACCCCAGAGCCCGTGCGAGCATAAAATCCCCGACCAGAACACTTGCCTTACTTCCCCAAACCACGTTCGACGCCTTTTTCCCTCGTCTCATATCTGCTTCATCTACGACATCATCGTGAAGAAGGGTGGCTGTGTGAATAAGCTCAATAGCCACGGCTGAGTTTATTCTTTCTTCTCCGTTCCTGAGACCGCACGCGCCGCTCGAGAGAAGAAGCACTGAAGGACGGAGCCTTTTACCACCGCTTTCTAATATGTACTTTGACATTTCATAAGCGAGTGGAACCGGAGAACCGATGCTTTCTTCGAGTTCCCTCTCAACATGTTCTAAATCAGGTGTTATAATATCAATGATTTCGGAAAGTTTCATATACTTTTAAGTTATCTGAACAAGCCGGATAAGTCAAAGTAAAAAACCTGGAAAAGGCTCAAGTTTTGAGGCTACGTATTCTTCATCATTATATTTTCAAGATGCGGGTTTAAAGTTTCGAGGGATAAATATGCCAAAGAGTTCACGGAAAAAACATTTTCAAAATACCTCTCTTTTTTCTCCGTGTTCTCAGTGGCTAAATCAAACTTAAATTCTTAATAAATGATGAACTGGTTAGACATAACAATATCGACAACAATTGCCCTATTTACTCTTCTTGGATTCATAAGAGGTTTTATCAAGGGAGTATTTTCTATCGTTGCAATTGTCGGAGGAATCATAACGGGTGTAATGTTTAATGACCTTGCCGGAGAACTCTTTATAAAATACGACCTTGTAAATAACAAGCCTATAGCAAGCGTAGCCGGGTTTATAGTCATAATGTTTGCCACCTACGCAATAATTCAATTAATCGGATGGGTGATTACAAAGGTTATGGGGACTCTACATCTAAACTGGATCAACAGGATAGGTGGAGGTGTTTTAGGGCTAATAACAGGAGTAATTGTAGCTTTTTTTCTCTTATCAGCGTTGGGCTTCTTTTTTCCTGAAAAAGACCCGCCCTTTAAAAACTCCATTCTTGTTCCATATGTGAAACAATCATTCTCGATTCTTCAAGAAACTGTCCCAGAAGACTTTAAAGATAAACTACAGAAAGCAAGAAAGTTAATTCAAGAAAAAGGCATAAAAGCCGCAATGAAAGAGGCTGAAAAGATTAAAGAAATTTTTAAAGAAGAAAAAAGTAAGTAGAAAGTTTTGACGATTTAAAATTTTTGGTAATAATATCCATTATGATTGGTGTTGTAACCCTAGATGAATTCATCATCCAGAGGCAAGAAGAATTCCAATATGCTAAAGGGGAATTATCCCGCTTGCTAAGGGACATTGGATTGGCGGCTAAAATAGTCAATAGAGAGGTAAATAAAGCCGGTTTAGTGGATATTTTAGGTACTACTGGGACTACAAATGTGCAGGGCGAGGACGTAAAAAAGTTAGACGTTTTTGCCAATAAGCGGTTTATTGCCGCTTTAAAATTAGGGGGCGAATGTTGTGGAATCGCCTCCGAAGAAAACGAAGACCTCATAATTATTCAAGATGAAATATCAAAAGACGCAAAATATGTTGTTGCCCTAGACCCGCTGGATGGTTCGTCTAACATTGACGTCAACGTGTCTGTCGGGACTATTTTCTCCATCTACAGGCGTGTTTCCTCGTCTGGTCCCTGCACCTTAGAGGATTTTCTACAAAAGGGTTCCGAACAAGCAGCGGCGGGATACATTGTTTATGGCTCCTCTACCATGCTGGTCTATACCACAGGATTTGGGGTAAATGGATTTACTTTAGACCCTTCAATCGGCGAATTTTGTCTTTCTCATCCCGATATGTGCATACCTAAAGCAGGCAAAATCTATTCAATCAATCAAGGAAATTTTATTAGTTTTACCGAAGGAGTAAAAGAATACGTTAGATACTGTAAACAAGAGGATAAAGCCACCAACCGTCCATATTCACTAAGATATATTGGTTCACTGGTAGCGGATGTACACAGAAATTTAATAAGCGGTGGTATTTTTATTTATCCTGCAACAAAGGACGCCCCTCGCGGAAAGTTAAGAATGTTATACGAATGTAATCCAATGTCTTTTATAGCAGAACAAGCAGGCGGTAGAGCAACCGATGGGTTCAGGCGTATTTTAGACATTGAGCAAAAGGAGCTACATCAAAGAACACCTATCTTTATCGGCTCTGAGGAAATGGTTTTGAAAGCGGAAGAATTTATGAAGAAGTATTCTTCTTAGTCGGTAATAAGCATGAAATTGTGGGTACCGCTGGACAATTCTGGAATTTCTTTCAAAGAAACTAATCAACCTGACTTTGATGGAACCTTTCCCAATAGGAAATTAAGGGTAGCCCACCAGTCTTGCTGGTGGCTTCGTTATGAGATCAACTTAACATCTAAGATGGCAACAAGCAAGCTTGTCCTGAGTTCCATCGAAGGGACTTGTTGCCTAACCAGTTAATTATTTGGTAGAATAATAAATTAGATTCCTCAGAATCAATTCACGCAACGGTTATATCTTTATTTATGTACACATCCTGAACGGCGTTCAACAGCTTTATACCGTCTTTCATAGGTTTCTGGAATGACTTTCGACCGGTGATTAATCCCATTCCGCCAGCTCTTTTGTTAATTACCGCTGTACGCACCGCTTCAGCAAGGTCGCTTTCTCCTACAGATTCGCCCCCGGAATTAATTAACCCGGACCGCCCCATGTAACAGTTAATAACCTGATAGCGGGTCAAATCAATCGGGTGATCTGAGGTAAGTTCCGTATAGACCTTATCATGGGTTTTTCCAAATTTTAACGCTTTAAATCCGCCGTTGTTCGAAGCCTGTTTTTGTTTGACAATATCAGCTTCAATCGTCGCGCTGAGGTGATTCGCCTGTCCCGTTAAATCAGCGGAGAGATGATAATCGGCCTTTTCTGTTTTAAAAGCTGAATTTCTCAGGTACGCCCAGAGTATTGTGACTAATCCCAGAGTGTGAGCATAATGAAAAGCCTCTGATATTTCCTGAATTTGACGGGTGCTCTCATCCGAGCCGAAATATATAGTTGCACCAACGGCAACCGCTCCCATTTGAAAGGCTTGATCAACATTACCAAAAAGAATCTGGTCATATTTGTTTGGATAGGTAAGAAGTTCATTATGGTTGATTTTGACTATAAATGGGATTTTATGTGCGTACCTTCTTGCAACTGAGCCCAAAACCCCAAGCGTAGAAGCTACGGCGTTGCATCCACCCTCAATTGCGAGTTTTACAATATTTTCTGGGTCAAAATAAACCGGGTTAGGAGCAAAAGAAGCGCCCGCCGAATGCTCAATACCTTGATCCACCGGCAAAATTGAAAGATAGCCTGTACCAGCTAAACGACCTGTATTAAAAAGCGTCTGCATATTTCTCAATACAGCAACGGGGCGATCCGAGGGGATCAGCACATCATCCACAAAGGAAGGACCGGGTAGATGCAGATACTCTTTGGAAACAGTTTCACACCTATGATTAAGAAGAGAATCTGCTTCATTCCCCAATAATTCAAGTATGGTATCCATATCAGACTTAATTGAGGTTCTAACTCTTGCCATTTTCCTATCCCCCTTTTGTTTTTATATTTGTACAACAACTAAAGGATTCAGGATTCATGATTATGCACCCCAAATAATCCTGAATCGTGTATCGTGCTTCTTGCATCCCGATTTTCATTCTTTCTTATCATTCAATATCGAGACTCCGGGAAGCTCTTCGCCGCCTAAAAACTCAAGCGAAGCTCCGCCACCGGTTGAGATATGGACTATCTCAGAATCCAAAACCTCTGCTTTTCTTATTGCGGCGATAGTTTCACCACCCCCTACCACTGTCGTAGCTCCACGCCATGTGGCGAGCGCAACCGCACGTGCCAAGTGTGTAGTACCTGCTGAAAAATCATCCACCTCAAAAACACCCATAGGACCATTCCAGAAAATGGTTCCTGTACCTTGAACCTGGGATGTATATTTAGCTACGGTTTTTGGCCCGATGTCAAAACCACAAAACTCGTCAGGTATCTCATTATCTACGACCATACAGACTTTTCGCTTTTCAAAACTTTCTGCAACCACGTGGTCAACAGGGAGAAAAATCTCCTCTTCGTATTTTTGAAGAGCTTCCCTAGCCCAATCTATCATTTCATCCTCGGTGATTGAGCGTCCTACATCTACTCCTTTTGCCTTAAGGAATGTATAGGCTACCCCTCCTCCAATAAGGAATTTATCAGCTTTTTCAAGCAGGTTTTTCAGAGCGCTGATTTTATCCTTAATCTTCGCTCCGCCCACAATTACTATAAAAGGATGCTCTGGATTATCTCTTAGCCTGGCAAGAAATTTTAACTCTCTATTTACAAGAAACCCCGCAAGTCTAAAATCAAAATAAGAAGCCATGCCATAGGTAGAAGCGTGTTTTCTGTGAGATGTTCCAAACGCGTCGTTAACGTATATATCCGCAAGCGATGCAAGCTCCTTCGAAAATTCAGGGTCATTATAGGTTTCTTCTATATGAAATCTCAGATTCTCAAGGAGCATTACCTCCCCCTTTTGAAGCTCATTCACTTCCATTCTTACATCATCGCCTATAACCTTTCCTATAAACTTTACGGGCTTTCCCAAAAGTTCTGAAATACGTGAAGAAACCGCCTTCAAAGAAAGATCAGATATGACCCTACCCTTGGGTCTTCCCAGATGTGAGGCAAGAATGATCTTTGCCCCTTTTTCTATAAGATAATCAATCGTGGGAATGGCTCTTCTAATTCTATAGTCTTCGCTGATTACCCCATCTTTTATAGGGACGTTAAAGTCTACTCTGACAAATACCCTCTTCCCATCAAACTCGGAGTCAGGCAGGTCGGATATAACCAACTTAGCCATTAAATTTTATCTCCCTATTAATTGAATTAAGTCCACTACCCTCGATGAGTAACCATATTCGTTGTCGTACCAAGCTATGACTTTAACAAGCGTGCCGTCTACAACAGAGGTAAGAAGCGAATCAAAGATTGCTGAATGCGAATCGCCCACAAAATCAGAAGAGACGAGTTCTTCATCCACGTATCTCAAATAACTTTTAAGTTCCCCCTCAGCAGCCTCCCTAAATTTTGCCTTAACTTCTTCCACGGTAGTACCCTTTTCAACTTCGCAGCTAAAGTCAACAACCGATACATCAGAAGTAGGAACCCTCATAGCAACTGAGCTTAACTTTCCCTTTAGTTCGGGAAATATCAATTCGATTGCCTTTGCGGCGCCTGTGCTCGTAGGAATTATGGATAATGCCGCAGAGCGTGCCCTTCTCAAATCCTTGTGTGGAGCATCGAGTATCCTCTGATCGTTTGTATAGGAATGGATCGTAGACATCTCACCCCTTTTAATCTTAAAATTCTCATGGAGAACCTTGACAACAATCGCAAAACAGTTTGTCGTACAGGAAGCATTGGACACGATATGGTGCTTTGAAGGATCGTATTGTTTGTCATTTACTCCAATAACAGTGGTGAGATCAACCTCACCCTTAGCAGGAGCAGTGATTATTACCTTCTTTACCTTGCCGTGAATATGAGCAGATGCGGCTTGTTTGGATGTGAAAAGTCCGGTAGATTCAACAACCACATCGGCTTCCACGTCTTCCCAGGGGATTTTTGCCGGGTCCTTTTCGGAAAAAACCCTTATAGTTTGTCCATCTACTAAAATATGACCGTTTTCGGATTTAACCTCGCCCTTATATGGACCAAAAATGGAATCGTATTTAAAAAGATGAGCCAGTGTTTTAGCGTCAGTAATATCATTAATTCCTACGAAATTTATACCCGTTCTGCTAAGGCCAATACGAAGAACGTGCCTTCCGATCCTACCAAAACCATTTATACCTACCTTAATTGACATTGTATTCCTCCAGGATGAGTTTATGAGAAGTGTATTTCATATTTTAAATTACCCCTTTTAATTTATAGAGTCAAGGATTGGTACCGCTAAGAGCCGAAAACTACTATGTTTTTAACAGTTTCATATGAGGTCATTAGTTATAGGAACGCCTAATAAACCACCCTTGAATGTTTCGATAAACTTTAACCTTTTTTTATATGTTCTCAACTGGACTTTAGTCTTTTTTTGGTATAGACAGAAGTATTATAGTTTAGGAATCACGGGACGTTAGACCTAGCTCTTGGCCAAAACTCGTTTCCACACTATAACCAGCTTGGATTATTCCTTAATACTTGCATTCGACTCGATTACCAGATATTTTTCAAATCTCATGGGAAAGAAAAAGGTTGCGGTGCTTGGAGCAAGCGGTTATACGGGGAGTGACCTTCTCAGGTTCCTCTTCATTCACCCTAAAGTTGAAGTTGCATACGCAACTGCGGAGAAACACGCAGGCAAAAAGATTTCAGAAATTCTTCCCCATCTAAGGGGTTTGTTTAACCTTGAGCTTCAGCCGCTTGATGCACAATCAATCCCGGATGAAGTGGAGATCGTATTTGCCGCTCTTCCCCACGGAAC
>JACPIY010000099.1 GCA_016187835.1 Deltaproteobacteria bacterium
AGTCAAATATCAATGCTCAAAAACTAGCAAAGTTCGAGGTTCCCTTCTGTTCTATACAAGAACAACAGGAAATCGTCAGCCGTGTGGAAGCTCTCTTTAAAGTCGCCCATCAGATAGAAGAACGGTACAAGAAGGCTAACGGTTATGTGGATAAACTCACACAATCAATTCTAGCAAAGGCATTTCGTGGGGAACTTGTGCCGCAGGATTCATACGATGAACCGGCATCGGCGCTGTTAGAACGCATTCGAGAAGAACGATCTAAAAACCAGGTTAACCCACAACGCAAAAAGACGGAAGCCCGCAAACAAAGACGTAGACAAACGCAAAGACAATTGCGGATGGATATATAATTTAGGCGAACACAATAAGGGTAACCACAGGGGGTTACCCCTACATTTGTTTAAAATTAGAATTGTAGGGGCAGGCCCCCGTGCCTGCCCAAATAACATCGGCCAAGATTAGGGCAAATACGGTAAATAAAACATGACGTACGACCCGGAAAAACACCACCGCCGATCAATTCGCCTAAAGGAATACGATTATTCACAAGCCGGTGCATATTTCGTCACGGTTTGCACACAGAATCGGGAATGTTTGTTTGGGGGAATTGTAGATGGGCAGATGAGATTAACTGATGCGGGACAAATGGTACAAACCACATGGGACGAATTACCAAAACATTATACAGGCATTGATATTGATGAATTTGTTGTTATGCCGAATCATGTCCATGGAATCATTTTAATTCAAGACGTAGGGGCAGGCCCCGGTGCCTGCCCTAATAAAGGGCAACCACAGGGGGTTACCTCTACATTGTCTTTGCCGGATGTTGTTCATCGTTTTAAATCCATCACCACAACCCGTTACCGACATGGCGTTGCTCAAAAATGCTGGTCGCCGTTTCCAGGTAGATTATGGCAAAGGAATTATTATGAACACATCATTCGCAATGAAGATGACTTGCTGGATATTCGGGAATACATTACCAATAACCCTAGCCGATGGTCAGAGGATGAAAATAATCCGATTAATTTTAAGGAAGGACAACCACAATTAGGGCAAGCCGACGAGTCGCCCCTACATATATTGAAAATTAAACCGTAGGGGCAGGCCCCAGTGCCTGCCCCTATATCAGGGCAACCACGGAGGGTTGCCCCTACAACCTTATGATAAATATGAAGAAACTTTCCGAACTACCCAAACTTGATCGCCCTCGTGAAAAACTTCAGACGAAGGGTGCCGAAGCGTTATCAGACCTTGAACTACTGGCGATACTTCTGGGAAGCGGAATTAAAGATCATGACGTCATGACTGTGGCTGGTCGTTTATTAAAGGTACTAGATGAAAACAATGGAAAACCGAATTTGGAAGAACTACGAAAAATCGGAGGCGTAGGTTTGGCTAAGGCAACGCTGATTGTTGCAGCTTTGGAACTTGCCCGCCGCCGTATCCGACCGGAAGGGTTGAAAATCAATTTTCCAATTGATGTGCTTCCGATCATCAGTCACTTTGCTGATCGCAAGCAGGAGCATTTTATTTGCATCTCTGTTAATGGCGCTAATGAAGTAATTACAAGCCGCATTGTTTCTGTAGGTCTGGTTAATAAAACGCAGGTACATCCCCGTGAGGTTTTTGCCGATCCGATTACCGATCGAGCATCTGCCATTATCATAGCCCATAACCATCCTGTGGGTAGCTTAATTCCAAGTAAAGAAGACATTGAAGTTACTAAGCGATTAAAAGCCGCTGGGGATACTTTGGGAATCAGGCTGCTAGATCACATTATCTTTAACCAAAAGGGGTATTACAGTTTTTTAGAGCATGGGGAATTATAGTAGGGGCACGCCGCAGCGTGCCCCTACAAAAGGGTGTTTATTTGTGATTACGTTACTGTAATTTCCTCTTCGCCTCCTCCAATTTTCCCTCTATTAGTGAGCGGATTTCCTGAAGTCTCTCTTTGGTTTCCGCTTCAAACCTGAGCACGAGAGCAGGCTGCGTGTTGGACGCCCTCACAAGTCCCCACCCATCGGGAAACTCCACCCTCACACCGTCTATATCAATAACCTGATAATCTCTCTTAAGCTCTTCCTTTACTTTTTCCACTATCTTAAACTTTATTTCCTCCGGACAATCAACACGAATCTCCGGCGTAGATATTGCTGGAGGCACTCCCTCTAAAAGTTCCGAAACCTTCTTTCCTGTTTTTGAGATTATTTCAAGAAGCCTCAGCCCGGCATAGAGGGCATCGTCATAACCAAAGTATTTATCGGCAAAGAATATGTGTCCGCTCATCTCACCTGCTAATACCGCCTTCTCTACCTTCATTTTGTTCTTTATCAATGAATGTCCGGTCTTCCACATAATCGGATTTCCTCCATGTTTTTCTATATCTTTAAAGAGCCTGCCCGAGCACTTTACATCGCCGATTATTGTAGCTCCGGCCGTTTGCTTAAGAATATCCCTTGCCAGAATGACAACAAGCATATCGCCCCAGATGATATTCCCGTTTTCATCAATAACTCCAACCCTGTCTCCATCTCCATCAAAACCGATTCCGAGCTGGAGTTTTTTCTCTCGAACCGTACTTATCAACTCTTTGACATTTTCTTCTACGGTCGGGTCCGGATGGTGGTTTGGAAACGTTCCGTCAGGGGTGGTGTAAAGCTCCGTTGCTTCACACCTAAACTCCTTTAAAATCTGCGGAGCAGCAATTCCCACCATACCATTCCCACAATCAATCCCGACTCTGATTCCAGGTCTTATCTCTACGTTTTCTCTAAGGAATTTTAAATAATTATCAATTATATCAATAGCCTCGACTGAGCCTTTACCCGAAGCAAAATCGCCGCCCTCGGCAATCTTCCTCATGTTTTGAATCCCCTCTCCAAATAGCGAGTCCTTTTCTACGCAGAGTTTAACTCCATTGTATTCGCCCGGATTATGACTAGCTGTAATCATGACGCCGCCGTCTACATCGAGATTAAAGAGAGAAAAGTAAAGAATAGGAGTGGAAACCATGCCAATTTCTATAACATCAAGACCGGTTGAGTTAATCCCACGGGCCATAGCCTTTGCGAAAGCGGGGGAGCTCAATCTGCAATCTCTTCCGAGAGATACCGTTTTCTTTCCCAATTTTCTCATATAGGTGCCATAGGCTTTTCCAATTGTGTCGATAACTTCTTCGGTAAGGTCCTTGTCAACGATGCCTCTTATATCGTATTCCCTGAATATCTGCGGATTGATCTTTGTCATTAATAAGCCTCCTTCATTTGTTGTACAGAACTATTATAAGTTATAACCGCAACAGGTTCGACTGTAAAAACAGATTCCATGTCATTGTTAAAACTTGGTAGGGAACACGCTGCAGCGTGCCCCCTACTTGAATTAAATAATGCTTTGACACATCTTCCATAAACCCCTAAAATGTAGGTTTATGAAATGGCCTATTTTATATTTAATAGACGGTAGCTCCTATATCTTCCGCGCATACCACGCGATAAGGAGTCTTAGCACATCAAAAGGGTTTCCTACAAACGCCATTTACGGCTTTAACTCAATGATATTCAAGTTCTTAAAAGACTATAAACCAAAATATCTGGGAATTGTCTTTGATTCAAAGGGCAAGACCTTCAGAGATGAAATTTATCCCCTCTACAAAGCAAATAGAGCTGAAGCCCCTGATGACCTCAATGTGCAAATCTCCAAGATATTTGAAACAGTTGACGCCTTCAGGATTCCCCAGCTTCAGATTGAAGGGTATGAAGCGGATGATATTATAGGAACGATAGCAAAAGGGATGGAAGAAGAGGGTGTGAGTGTAGTCCTTGTTACGGGAGACAAGGACTTCTGCCAGCTTGTTTCTGAGAAGGTGACGCTTCTTGATACAATGCGAAATAAAAAAACCGGTATCAGGGAGGTGGTAGAAAGGTTCGGCGTCCCGCCTGAGAGGGTTACCGACGTCTTGGCTCTTTCAGGTGATGCTATAGATAACATTCCCGGAGTCCGGGGAATAGGGGAAAAAACCGCATCGGAGCTTATAAGAAAATTCGGGTCGCTTGAGAAGCTCTTAGATAGCATAAACGAGATCCCGCAAAGACAGAAAGAACTCCTTGAAGCAAATAAAGAAAATGCGATTTTAAGCAAGGAGTTGGTCACCATAAAAACAGACGTTCCGATAAAAATAACACTCGCCGATCTGGAGTATGAGGGGTTCGATAAAGATAAGCTCGGCGTGATCTTCGAGGAACTAGAGTTCAAATCCCTTCTTCGGGAGCTTGGCAGTTTTCCTAGAGTTGTCCCTGATAATACTCATGGCAAATCTATGCAAGACCCTTCTACCCCGAATACCACTCAAACCGAATTAGCTGTTCACGAAAATGCGGGTAGCGGGCAGGAATTTGACTCGGTCGATAGCGCGCAACCCGCTACCCCCGCTGTTCAGCAAAGCCAACCAGTCCTACAAACCGTTTCTCCTGTCACAGAGGTTTCTTATGATAACTATCATCTGGTTTTATCCGAAAAAGAATTGAATGACGTGCTGGAAAGAATCGAATCAACCGGCGAGGTTTCGATAGACCTTGAAACCACGTCTCAGGACCCGATGCAGGCTCGAATAGTGGGAATTGCTCTTTCGCCAACCCCTCACGAGGCTTATTATATTCCCGTAGCCCATAAGTTAACAATTACTGATTCCTCCAAGCAACTTGGTCTTGAGTACGCACTTGGGAAACTTAGACCGGTAATTGAGAAGGAAGAAATAAAGAAAATAGGTCAAAACCTTAAGTATGAGTTTATCATCCTCGAAAGATATGGGATTGAGCTTCGAGGAATTTCCTGTGACACAATGATCGCAGCGCACCTTATTGACGCATCGAGAATGAGCTACAGCCTAGATGAGCTTGCAAAGCTATATCTCGGGCATAAAACGATTACTTATAAAGACGTTACGGGAACGGGCAGGGATAAAATAAACTTTGAAGAAGTGGGACTGGAAAAGGCCAAAATCTACGCCTGTGAAGATGCCGATGTAGCTATGATACTCAGTAAAAAACTCACTTCTCAACTCGAAGAGATCAATCTAATCAATGTCTTTAGAAACACTGAACTTAATTTCATTGAGGTTCTTGCACGAATAGAAATGAACGGTGTAAAAGTGGACTCCGCAATTCTTGATGGATTATCGGTTGAATTCGAAAGAAGCCTTGAGGAAGTTGCCAAAGAGATTTACGGAGAAGTTGGATTTGAGTTTAACCTAAACTCCCCGATTCAACTCAGAGAAGTCCTCTTCGATAAACTGCGGCTTCCAATGAAGAAGCTTACAAAAACCGGCGAAGCCTCTACGGATGTCGAGGTCCTGAACGAACTCAGCAAGTTCCACCATATACCCCAAAAGGTGCTTGAGCATAGAGGTCTTTCAAAGCTGAAATCTACATACGTAGATGCTCTCCCTAAACTTATAAATCCCGAAACGGGGAGGATTCATACCTCGTTTAATCAGGTGGGAGCTTCTACCGGGAGGCTGAGTTCAAGCGAGCCCAACCTTCAAAACATTCCGATAAAAACCACTGAAGGCAAAAGAATCAGAGAAGCATTCATACCAGAAGAGGGGTTTCTCATTTTATCTGCCGATTATTCACAGATAGAACTCAGGCTTCTTGCCCATTTCTCCGAGGATAAGAGCCTTGTGGAAGCGTTCTTGGCCGGAAGCGATATTCACAGCCGCACGGCTTCCGAGATATTCGGAGTATCGGAAGACCTGGTATCACCTGAGATGAGAAGGCTCGCTAAAACCATTAACTTCGGGATCATATACGGAATAAGCCCCTTCGGGCTTGCCAAGCAGCTTGGGACGTCAAACTCAATTGCTAAGAGTTACATTAACGAGTATTTCAAGCGATACGGAAGTGTAAAGTCCTACATGGAAAAATCCATTCAGGAAGCACAGAAGCAAGGCTATGCCGTAAGCATTATTGGACGCCGCCGTCCGATCCCGGAGCTAAAATCCAAAGACAGAGGGACAAGAGGATTTGGAGAACGCACCGCCATAAATACCCCTATTCAAGGCTCGGCGGCAGATATAATAAAGATCGCAATGATTAGAATTCATGAAAAGCTTAAGACGGGATTTAAATCTCGAATGATTCTTCAGGTTCATGATGAGCTTTTATTTGAAATCCATAGAAGTGAGCTAGATGAACTTTCCAAAGTGATAAGAGAAGAAATGGAAAGAGCCTGGAACCTCAGAGTTCCGCTCCGGGTAGATGTAGGAGTCGGAAGGAACTGGGCAGAAGCTCATTAGAGTTGCTGGGGCGAACGGCCTTTCGCTCCTACTTTTCACTCTATTTGCCAGAGAACAAATCGAAGAACCATGCGTAGCGATTTAACAATTTGAAAATAACGCATAAAAACCCTTTTCAAAAACCAGTATGCGTGTTACCATATCTGCCTTGATGAAGAGGTTTTATTTACCATTCCTACTGTCGTACCTTCTATTCGTAAGTCATGATGGGTTTTCACAGGATTTTCATGAATTAATTCCAAAAGAAGCAAAGAACAACGGAAAACTGGGAGTGCTTGTAAAGTCGCTTATAAGCGATAAAAAGATACTCGAACATAACCCTGACAAGCTTTTTGTTCCGGCTTCCAACCAGAAGGTGATAACCTCAGTCACAGCGCTTTCTCTTCTCGGAAACGATTACAGATTTAGGACCGAGTTTTACTCCGGCGGCGGAATATCGGATGGTGTCCTCTATGGCGGCCTTTACATTAAGGGCTATGGTGACCCGACTATTACAACCGAACACCTGAATTCCATAGCTTACGAATTAAAAAAACGTGGGGTAAAGGAAGTAAAAGGCGGAATCACTGTAGACGATTCTTATTTCGACATGGTCAGATACGCAAAAGGATGGAAGGAAGAATGGAGGGGAGATTTCTACAGTCCCCCGATAGGCGCGCTTACCCTTAACCACAATATATTTGAAATAAAGGTTTATCCCTCAAAATCCGGAAGTATTCCGAGGGTGGAATTAGAGCCGAGGGGAACAAATGTAAATATCATAAACAAAGCCATTACCAGTCCTAAAAAAGGCGGACTGACTGCAAAATGGCTTGAAGAGGGAAAAACAATAATGCTCCAGGGAAGGATTTCTCCCCGCAGCTCTTTCTATTCTTTTAAAATACCCATCAGCAGCCCTGATCTCTATACCGGTAGCGCTTTTAGAGGGGTCTTAGTAGATTCAGGAATCAAGGTTAATGGGTTTGTAGCCAGAGGCGAAGTTCCCCGCTGGGCAAAGGTTTTCTATACTCACTTCTCCGCTCCCCTTCATTCGATAATCACCGAATACAATAAAAATAGCGTAAACATCATAGGAGAAAACATTCTTAAGACCCTTGGAGCAGAGTTTAAAGCGGCGCCTGGAACCTGGGAAAAAGGGGCTCAGGTTGTTTCAGAGTTTCTTCATAAGATAGGAATAAAAGATGAATTTAAGATAGTTGACGGCTCAGGTCTTTCACTCTTGAATCAGATCACTCCCCATGCAATTACCGAGGTTTTAAAGTACGCTTATAAAAACCAGCTTATCGGCTTTCAATTTCTCACCTCTCTTCCGATAGCGGGAGTGGACGGAACACTCAAGGACAGGTTCAGAAGGTCTGAAGTTGAAGGTAGAGTCATAGCAAAAACGGGTTATTTAAATAACGTAAGAGCGCTCTCTGGCTACGTCTTTACAAAAAGCGGCGACGTGCTTGTGTTTTCAATCCTGGCAAACGGTCTTGGGTGGAAAGCAAAGGAGTTTCAAAACGATCTGCTTATTCAGCTTGTAGAATGCTGTAAAAGTAACGACTCTATAAGCAATGGTGTTCCAAAAAGGAACCCATAGCGTTTTTTTATATTATAATAACCGTTACAACACAAATCCATTCAAAGCCACTTTTTTCTTCTGAAATAAGTTAGCATTAAAATAGCTATAATAAGCATTATGAGGAGGGCTACCGGATACCCCCAATTTTTATGAAGCTCCGGCATGTAATCAAAGTTCATTCCGTAGATTCCGGCTACAAAGGTTAAAGGAATAAATATTGTAGCTATAATCGTGAGTACCTTCATAACTTCGTTCATTCTGTTGCCAACGCTTGAAAGATAAATATCTAGCATCCCAGAGAGCGTGTCTCGAAACGTCTCTACTGTATCAATTACCCGAATTATATGATCATAAAGGTCCCTGAGATAGGTAACAGTGGAATTTTCAATAAGTGAAGATTCTTCTCTATCCAAGGCACTTACTACCTCTCTCAAAGGCCAAATAGACTTACGTAGAAATATCATCTCTCTTTTTAATACGTGGATTGCATATAAGGTTTTTTGTGTAGGGTTGCTCACCAACTCTTGTTCCAGGTCTTCTATCTTTTCTCCAATCTTCTCTAGGATTATGAAATAATTATCAACAATGGCGTCTGCTAATGCATAAGCAAGATAATCGGCTCCCACTTTTCTAATACGCCCTTTTGATTTTCGAATTCTTTCCCTCACCGGGTTAAAAACGTCCCCTACATTTTCCTGGAATGAAATAACTACACCTGGGCTAAGAACCAAACTTGTCTGCTCGGCTTCTATTATATCTTCCTCTTCATTATAAGAAAGCATTTTTAAAACGATAAATAGATAGTTCCCATAATCCTCCAACTTTGGACGCTGTCCTGTATTTACAACATCCTCCAATAAAAGAGGATGAAGATCAAAGTGTTTTCCGACTTTCTCGATAACCTCTAGGTCGTGAAGGCCATCTATGTTTATCCAGGTAACGCTGGATTTATCTTTGTAAGGAAAGCACTCCTCGATTTCCTCTGCCTCCCTCTCCTCAAACTGATTTTCATCATAATCAATAATAGTAATAGTTACCTTATCAGTCTTTCTTTCCCCTATATGAATTAGTGTTCCTGGGGAAAGACCGGCCTTTTTTGATGTTTTTTTAATGAGTCTGGCTGTCATACTTCACCTCGCGCTGAGATATATTAAGAATATAGTTTAACCCTATTATTGTTTTTCATTCTCTTGCTCATACCAATTTTAACCCAAAACAATCTCGTTTTTCAATTTGGATATTCAGACTAATTAATAACGCATTAATTGGATTGTGAATCTACCGGCAATGCAATCTACAAGGAACGCATACCCTTTGCGTATCCTGTTTAAAGCTAAGCCTGCCATGAGCCAGGTCGAATGGGCAAACGGCTCAGCAAAATAGTTTTACACCAGCCATATTGTAGAGACACAAAATTTTGCGTCTCTACAGGTAACAGCCAACCTTGATACCCATATTAAATTCGCAACCTATAGAAATCACCTAAAAATTCCTGTAAATTGTTTTGTGTGAAATTCGCTATCGTTCCCGTAAAAGACCTATCAAAAGCAAAGGAGAGGCTTTCCCCAATTCTTTCTCAGAGTGAAAGAACATCTCTTGCCCACGCAATGTTAGAAGACGTGCTTATAGCACTAAAAGGCTCAAGGTTGCTCGACCGCCTTTTTGTTGTGACTCTCGACGAAAAAGCAATAGAGGTCGCCGAAAGTTTGCTCATAGAAGTCATTAAGGAAAAAGAACAAGCTGGGGAAAGCGCCTCGGTGGATTTTGCTTCAGGACTCTGTAAAGAAATGGGAGCGGAATCGGTACTTGTTATCCCCGGGGATGCTCCGCTCATAGTCTCAGAAGATATAGATTTTATCCTTGAAAAAGAAAAACCCTATCCGTCAGCAATACTTGTCCCTTCAAGGGACGAGATGGGGACGAATGCCATTCTTAGAAAGCCCCCTGATTCTTTTCCCTCACGTTTTGGATACGATAGCTTCAGAAAACACATCAATGAAGCAAAGCAACGAAACATACCATTTGAAATATATAGACTTCCCAGAATAGCTCTTGATATAGATGAACCCAAGGATTTAGAACACCTTGCATCACAAAAAAGGAATACTAAAACCTATGCGGAACTAATTAGAATAGGGGTAATCCAGAAGATTGCAAAGCGCCAATGAGGCTAGAGAGCAATATTTGTGTGTAGGGGCGAACGGACGCTCGCCCCTGCTATTTAATTGCTATTATTAGAGTCGTATCGAACTTAAGTCAGGTTAATTACCTGGTAGAGAGAAGCGAACTATCGCTTCTGTCCGACATAAAGCTTTTAGTAATCGTCCATATGGGGATGTCCATGCCCACCCATCCCCATACCTCTTTCCTCTTTCGGTTTTTCGGCGACGAGGGCTTCGGTAGTTAGTAGTAAACCGGCAACACTAGCCGCATTCTGCAACGCACTCCTCGCTACCTTCGTTGGGTCCACTATCCCTGCCTCCACCATATCACAATACTCCAACTTGGCCGCATCAAATCCATATGACCCCTTTCCTTCCCTCACCTTCTCCACCACTATCGAACCGTCCCATC
>JACPIY010000106.1 GCA_016187835.1 Deltaproteobacteria bacterium
AATAACCCTGTATTCCCATTTGTAGTTTGGCGTATCCGAAACCTTGGTTATTCTTGTGGCAACCCTTCTTACGGCTTCGTTGTACTCTGGGTCATTTGATAATCCTTCCTTCTTCACCACTTCCTGAAAAGCGGTAACTCCCATCTGATCCACCTGCTGTGGCGGAAGCAGAATTAATTGAGACCTTCCGGTTACAGGAGCCTGGTAGCAGTGTATAAAAAGCAAAACGGAAACCAGCGCTATTGATAAAGTATAGAATGATTTCACCGTCCAAGTAGGTTGTTTTAGCCTATTTGACATGACGACACGACCCTTGAGTGTTTACTCTAAGTAGTATATCTAAAAACAATTCAGAGGATTAACCTAAGCAAATACAAGCAAAATAAAGTGAGGACGTGGTTTCATCCTCTGTGTTTTAAATTCACAAAACACAGGATGAGAACCCGTCCACAATTCGTACTTATCAATCAAAACACTTAACCAAAGCCCTAGGCTTTAAGGTTTGCCTGTTTTATCCTTCTTATTCCCTCATCTATGTCATCATCCGAGACTGCGTAGGTTACCCTTACATAACCTTCTCCCTGATCTCCAAATGCGGTCCCAGCCACAACCGCGACGCCCACGGTTTCAATAAGTCTATTTGTAAATTCCTGGGATGTTAAACCTGTTCCAGTAATGTCCGGAAAGGCATAGAAGGCACCGGATGGCGTGTCTGCCTTTATACCCGGTATTGAATTTAAACCTGTTATCATCCTGTCACGTTTCTTCTGAAGAAGTTGAGTTTTCTTTACGGTCCACTCCTGAGGTCCGGTTATCGCTGCATAGGCGGCTTTCTGAATAAAAGCGGCAACGTTAGTAATCGTGTCCTGAAGGAATATAGAGAGTTTTTCTATAACTGGTTTGGGAGCAACCGACCAACCGATTCTCCATCCGGTCATTGCATAGGTCTTGGAAAAAGTATCAATCACTATAGTTCTCTCAGCCATGCCGGGAAGTGCGGCAATGGATTTGTGTTGCTTTCCATCATAGACTATATGGGAGAAAATCTCATCCGAAATAACCATAAGCTGTTTGTGCTTCAAACAAAGCTCGGCAATTTCCTCAGGGTTTTCTACCAGATGACCATTGGGTCTTTGAGGTGTATTGATTATTAAGAGCTTGGTCTTTGGTGTAATCATCTTCTCAAGCTTCTCAACGTCAAACTGCCAGTCAGGCTTTGTAAGGGGTGTATGCTTTATATTCGCTCTTGCATACTTTGCCCAAACCTCATCGGGGGGGTATCCGGGGTTTGGAAAAATCACCTCGTCTCCGTCTTCGAGGAATGTTAAAAGAGCCATATTAAGGGACTGCTTTGCTCCAGCCGTAACGATCACTTCGTCAGCAGTTGTCGGCCTTCCTCTTTTGGTCACCTCTTCAGCGATAGCTTCTCTTAGCTCAGGAAGACCCGGTCCCGGATCGTATCTCACATACCCGTCTTTGAGCGCCTTTATCGTGGCTTCAAGAATATGATCGGGTGTTTCAAAATCCGGCCCCTGGTAATCCCCTTTTTCAAAGTGGATTACCTTTTTACCAGAGTTTTTTTCAAGCTCCTTTGCGACCCTCATACTAGCCCACTGCTTCGGTGGGACAAAATGGTTTATCCTTTTACTGAATGGATATGTCATTGACATGGACTGTACCTCCTTTTGTTAAGTAAAAATTTTAAGCTGCACCATCATCCTAAATTAACTTCATTCCCCTTCGACCCAATATCTTTATCTTTATTATTTTCCTCATCCTGATTAGCGAGAATCCCTCTCGCAATTACGGAAAACACTTCTTCCGCCGTTTCCTCCGCACTCTTATCCGTTTTGTAGAAAAACATAACCGACCTTACAAGACCAAAGATTAGTTGCGACGTAAGCTTTATGTTTGTCGGGAGGAACGATCCTTCTTTAACTCCTTTTTCGAGAATCTTTTCATAGAGCTTTATCCTTCTCAGCCTCCAGTGCTCCGTAAACTCGTAATGCTCACGAATAAGATGTGTCTCATCCCTACTTAAAATACGAAGGACATCCAGATTTTGACGATAGAATTTAAATATGATTCTTAAAATCTTTCTAAGCTTCTGAGGTGCAGGATCACTTTTTGCGATTTCTTTCTCAAGAAGGGATTCTATGGCCTCATGGCGGTCTTCTAAAATTTCCAGATATAATTTCTCTTTAGACTCAAAGTAAAGGTAAATAGTCCCCTTAGCAACGCCCACTTTTTCGGCAATCTCGTCCATCGTAACATCATGGTAGCTTTTTTCAGAGAATAGTTGAGCGGTGATTTTTATAATCTCCTCTTTCCGCGTTGCGCTTTTTGAGCGATAGGTGATTTGAGGAGCTTTTTTACCGAGTCGCTTCTTTGGTCTTGCCATTGTTACTCCTTCTGTAAATAACTGACCAGTCAGTCATATTTTAATACAAATCATTTTCGTTTGTCAAGTACTTTATATTTGCTAAAAAATAAGCCTTGATTTTATGCTGCTATAGGCATAGAGTAGCAGGTGAGTTTTGTTCAGTATCAATTTGAAGTTTTTTTGGTTTTTGGAACTTTGGGTTTGGTCCGTAGCTCAATATCCATACTCTCCTCCTTTGTTGCATTCATATCCCTCCCTCTATGGATTTAATCCCAAAGCCAATAACTTATTACGTAGTCAAAAAGTAGTACTAAAGGAGGAAAGAGTTATGAACGAAGTCAGTAATCAAACAAATAAGTATTTTCGAATAATTACTGCTATAACAAAAGCTAGTGCTTCTCAACCCAGGCCTTCGCTTGTTCGCGGGTTAGCATCGGGGCTAGTGTATATTTTGCTTTTGATTTTGAGCTTTGTGACCCCTGTAGTTACCCACTATCAGGGCAGACACTTGGGTCTGCCCCTACACTACACAAATTAGTACAACTTCTTTATCTCTTATATCTCCCCATCAACTCGCCTTGAGCCAAAATATGCCCTTCCATTGCTTTGAGCAACTCCCCTTTTGTAATTCCAGGCTGGAGATTGATCTCCACATCTAAAGCATAGAGGTTGAAAAAGTAACGATGCGTATCATCGGGAGGGCATGGACCGCCGTAGCCGATCTTGCCAAAATCATTCTTTCCTTGTTTTGCGCCGTCTGTAAGCGTTTCCTGAGCCGGTATATTTTCATTCAACTCTTTTGTGTCCGGGGGAAGATCAAATAGAACCCAATGTACCCATACTCCCACTGGTGCATCGGGATCATCAACTATAAGAGCAAGGCTTTTTGTGCCTTCGGGTACGAAACTCCATTTCAGTGGAGGAGAAACATTCTTGCCGTCACAAGTATATTGTCTGGGTATCATACCTCCTTCCTCAAAGACTGTACTTTTGATATCTATTTTGTTTTCTGTTTTTGCTTCTGAACTAGGCTGCCCTTCACTTTGGAAAGAATAGAGCGAAAGAAAAAAGAATATGCCTAATAAAAGACAAAGATTTTTTAACATTTGCAACCCCCCTCATACCAAAATCTCAGACGAATCTACTCATAAATTACCAGTCCCATTATGTCACCGAGAACAAGCTTTTGTCAATAAAAGCTCGTCCCTATGATTTATCTTTCTGAAGCAAAGGCTTGGGAATGAGAGAATTAATTGTAGCCGTCTGTCTTTGTGAACCGTGACAAATTGATAGTATCCCTGTATAAATAAATCCGAATTGGATTAGAAGGAGAAACGGTATCCAGGCCATATAACCCATAAAAACCGCGTAAAAGGTTTGAAACATGAACATCAGCCCAACGCCCAGTTCTATCAGCGCTGTTATCTCTCTTGATGAACTGTATTTTCTCGTGCGCCAATTATCTCCCTTCGAAGTTACGGCTAATTTAGGGGTTCTTATGAATTCTGAGTTTTTACCCAAAAGCGCTTCAAATACGGCTTTTGAATTGTTAATCGAAATACCGCTTCCAACGGCGATTGAAAGCGGTATGTATTTCCAATATTTTGTCCAGTTCTTTCCATGCACCTCCTTCATGGAAATCACATAGAACCTTATAACACTTATCGTACAGGCAGATACGACAAACAAATTAAATAGCACAACCTGCTCCCATCCCAGAGAGTGCCAGAAATAAGATATAGGAAACATCAGGGATAGTAGAACTAGAAGAAGAACATATGCAAAATTCCCCAGGAGATGAAAAGTCGCTTCGATTTTTATCCTTAGAGGAAGTTCTTTTGCCCTAAGTATCTGAGGGAGAACTTTCTTTGCCGTTTGAATCGCTCCTTTTGCCCAGCGGTGCTGTTGGGACTTAAACGCATTCATATCCACGGGAAGCTCTGCATTTACTGGCTCGTCCTTTAGATATATGAACTTCCAGCCCTTGAGTTGTGCCCTATAGCTGAGGTCTAAGTCTTCTGTAAGCGTGTCGTGTTGCCATCCACCTGCAGACTCTATACATGCCTTTCTTAAGACTCCGGCAGTGCCGTTGAAATTAAAAAACGCGCCCCCGTGAAACCTAGATGCCTGCTCAATTACAAAGTGTCCGTCAAGAAGTATGGACTGGGCTTTTGTAAGCGAGGAATAATCAAGGTTTACATGGCCCCATCTCAGTTGGACCATGCCTACTTTTGGGTCCGAGAAGAAGTCTACCGTTTTTCTAAGAAAATGCTCTGGAGGAATAAAATCCGCATCGAATATCGCAATGAGCTCGCCTTTTGCAGATTTAAGCCCCTCGCTAAGCGCTCCTGCTTTAAAGCCGCTTCTGTTGTTCCTGTGGATGTAATGTATCTGAAAGCCAAGTGATCTATAAGCATTAACGCAAGTCCTGGCGATCTCTACCGTCTGATCGGTTGAGTCGTCAAGCACCTGAATCTCCAAAAGTTCTTTTGGATAGTCAATCTCGCAAACAGAAGAAACCAGTCTTTCTACGACGTACATCTCGTTGTATATAGGAAGCTGAACCGTAACCATTGGCAGTTTTATAAATCTGCCCTGTGGCTCTGGGGTCTGGTTTTTATACTTATTAAAAAGATAGGCGAGGTAATGTCTATGCAGTCCAAAGGCGCATAGAAGCCCAAGTGTAATCAGGTATATGGCGGTTACAAGTATTTTAGCAATTAAAATTAGGTTTTCCAAAGTAGCCGAGTTCTCAGAACCTAGGTTCCATATTTTTAAGTTTAAACCCTCAAATTTTTAAGTCTCTTCACCGCTTCAGCTAGTCTTTCCGTTCCAATCGTAATTGAAACTCGTATATATCCCTCTCCGTATTTTCCAAATCCGTTTCCTGGGGTAACTACAATTCCCGCCTCCGCCAGAAGCTTTGATGTGAAATCCTTGGAAGAGTACCCCTCCGGAACCTCAAACCACACGTAAAAGGTGGCTTTTGGAGTATTGTACTTTATCCCAATCTCATCAAGCCCCTTACAGAATAGGTTTCGCCTCTCTTCATAAATCTTCATTCTATCAGCCATTCCGAGAGAATAGTTCTTTAACCCCTCGATTCCTGCACACTGGACAGCCTGAAACACGCCGGAGTCAATATTCGTTTTTACTTTCCCAAGACCAGATATCGCCCTTTTGTTTCCAGCAGCAAATCCGAGCCTCCATCCCGTCATGTTAAAAGTTTTGGAAAGCGAATGGAATTCTATACCGACACCCTCTGTCCCATCAACTTCGAGAAAGCTCGGGGGACTAAATCCATCAAAGGCGACTTCCGTGTACGCCGCATCGTGGCAGACAAGAATATTGTATTTTGAAGCAAAGTCCACGACCTCTTTAAAGAAGCCCTTATCCGTAACGGCAGATGTAGGGTTATTGGGGTAGTTTATGAACATGAGTTTAGCTCTTTTTCTTATATCCTCCGGGATTGTATCCAGGTCGGGAAGAAAGTCGTTTTCTTTAAGCAGTGGCATCTGGTAGGAAACCCCGCCAGCAAAGCTCGTAGCCACGCTATATACAGGATAACCGGGGTCGGGAACCAGGACAACGTCACCCGGATCAACAAAGGCAAGCGGCGTATGTGCTATTCCCTCTTTTGAACCTATAAGGGTTACTACCTCTGTTTTTGGATCAAGCTTTACTCCAAACCGCTCTTTATACCAGTTTGCCGCTGCCTCCCTGAAAGAGAGCATTCCTTCATATGAGGGGTATCTGTGGTTTGAAGGGTCTTGAGCAGCCTTTTTTAAGGCATCAATTATATTTTGAGGTGTTGGAATATCGGGGTCTCCTATTCCCAAATCTATGATGTCTACGCCCTTGGCTTTCATCTCTTGCTTTTTCGTGTCTATCTCGGCAAAAAGGTAAGGAGGCAGTTCCTCTATTCTCTTTGCCCATTTGACAGTCATTCGTAACTCTCCTTGATGATAGCTAATTTGTCGGAACTGCTAATCAATATATTACCTAACTTTAAGAGAGCAAGAAAATTCGTATACCAACCCTTTAACCAGTAACAATTCAACAAGCTCCATTTTAGACTCCAATAGAGTTTTATCTCTGGTTTAATGCTTTGAGATGATTAAAAAGGCCTTATTCCGAGTCTAATTTGTATTGTTTTTCCAGAAGCCTTAATGACCTCCGATACCTCCTCTATATTTAGATTGCAACATTTATACCTATTGGTCTAGCTTTCTTAAATACTTAATCTTTTCAATTAGTTATAAAAAAACCCTTTCAGGAGAAATAGCAATACAGTCTAACTGTGTAATAATGCACTGTAAAATCTGTGTAATATTACACAACAACCAACAGTAATCCTTTTTGCGAAAGTGATCGTTATAACAAATCTGTTTACTCCTACCCTCTCTAGTGAAGTTGTATGGGCGGGGTTTTCCAACCCAATCAACTCCATCTCCACCGATTTAAGCAATAGAACCCCCCAAAAATGTTTGAAGAAGGTCATATCTCCGTAATAAAAAACCAGGTCTCTGTTTTTTGCATTCAAATTCTCGCCGTTTACCTTCAGATATTTCACACAAATCGGCAATATGTCTATATTAGATCTTACTGCAGGAGTTAGAAGTGAAGTTTTAAAAGATAGGACACGATCGCCATTTGATGTCGTACCTTCAGGAAATAAAACGACGTTTAGTCCGTCCCTCAGCATGTCCGAAATAGTCTCTATCTCTTCCGTTAGCTTGGCTCTGTTTCTCCGGTCTACAAAAACGCTTCCGCCAAACTTTGCAAGCGTTCCTACTAGGAATTTGCCCTCTACCTCATCAACGCTTGCGATGAAAATAGAAGGAATCAAAGAAGATATTACGAAAATATCAATATAGGAAAGGTGATTGGAGACGATAAAATAGTTTCCTTCACCTTTTGATAAATTTTCATAGTTTTTTACATCAACCTCTATTCTTAATACCTTAAGAATGATCTTTGAAAAAAAAGAAGTGATTTTTGAGAAGCAAATCAGTTTCCTTCTTTTATTTCCTACAAATATATCCGTTAAGAAAGCAACGAGCACTGAAGATAAAATTAAAATAAAGATAAGAGATGCTTTTACAAATCTTCTAATCATTTTTTGTCTTATATTTTTCAAAAGAACCGTTTAAAAGTTCAACATCCAAAACTGTCAGAAAATCCGCACACCTTAGCCCCGGCTTTTAGATAGCTTTTTAAAAGCGGCGGTATAAGCTCTTCAATCGTTTCGGTTTTTATATCGAATCTTTCAAATGTATCCAGGTAATGATTAATCTGTTCCGATCCTTATATCCGTTATTATCAAATGGTCGCATATAGAATCAAACCCATCAACGTCCATGCCTAGAAGAGTTTTTTTGTTGAGCAGTTCTTCATAAAAGACTTCGTATCTCAGGTTCAGGGCTTTTTTAAGCTCGAAGCA
>JACPIY010000030.1 GCA_016187835.1 Deltaproteobacteria bacterium
ACCCCGTAGGATTCTATTGCTTTCTTACAGTTCTCTGCTTTGTTCTCTACCTCTGCAAGCGTGTCGTATGAGACTCCGAGGTTGTTCTGAGTACTTGCATAATCCGCCGGGAAAGTCTCAAGGTTATAAAACTTGAGTGTCCGCTCATAACTCTTTATTGCCTTTTTGCAGTTTTCTGACTTGTCTTGTATTTCCGCAAGGGTCCTATTGGCATTGCCGAGATTATTGTTAGCGTACGCATATAGTATCGGATAGTCTTCAAAAACATAGACCCTCAGGGCTTCCTCATACGCTTTTATCGCAAGCTTACAGCTCTCTTCTTTATCCTCTATTTCCGCAAGAACGCTGTAGGCTATCCCAAGATTGTTTTGTGTTGCTGCATAGTCCAAAGGCGCACTTTCAAATGTCCTTACCTTAAGCGCTACCCCGTAGGATTCTATTGCTTTCTTACAGTTCTCTGCTTTGTTCTCTACCTCTGCAAGCGTGTCGTATGAGACTCCGAGGTTGTTCTGAGTACTTGCATAATCCGCCGGGAAAGTCTCCAGATTATAGAACTTCAGTGCCTCCTCATAGCTCCCTATTGCCCTCTTGCAGTTTTCTCTTTTATCTTCGTATTCCGAGGTTTTTAAATAAATATCACCAACCTTTTTATGTACACTGCTTTGAAGAATGGATTCGGTTTCAAATTCTAATATCCTCTCGTATATCTCTATAGCTTTATTGAAAGACGCTTTCCATTCATCGCTTTTGTCCCATTCATTTTTTTGAGCCAGAGACGTATATAAGTGTGCTAAGAGGCTATAAACTCTGGATATTTGAGGTGAAATATTAACCCCGTAGCTCTCTTCTAACCGCAATATTTCATTATAAGCGTTATCTATCTCTTCAATGCCAAGCTCTCTTTCTCTTGCGTGATGTTCTAATATGTCGAGTATAGTCTTGCGGAATCTCAGTAAATCATCAGAGCCAATTCCAGAAACTAGCTTTAAGCTTTGCTCACAATAGTTCTCAACCATCCTGGAGATTAGAGCTTCAATCTCTTTTTGAACTTTATTCCTTGGATGCTCTGAGGAACTCCGTTCCGCATCAGAATCCACAAGCGTAGTATTTATACCGTGACTCTTGGAGAGATGATAAAAATAACTGATACTTGATTCCTTTAGATTGCTGATGAAACCTTTCTCAAAATCGGGACTGTCTCCATTAAAATCTTCCTTAATTCCGTCCAGCGTAGAATAAGACCTTTGTATAGTGGAGAAATCTCTCTTGTCCTGAACGGGAACTATAAGTTTGCCTTTTCCTCTTATGAATCCATATTCATACAGAAGATTGGGTCTGGGACCGTCGAGAATTACAACACCCAATATGCACTCTTCCACAATCCGCTCGAATTTTTCCGAGAAGTCTCCGTCTGAAGAATCATCGTCCGATAGCAAATAAGCCTTAAAGCCTTTCTGCGATAAAGACTCCTTCACAGAACTTACAATACCGTGAATGTAATTAGAGTGTTCTTTGCGGGGAAATACAATAAAACAGGGAATCTCTCCCTCAACACTTAATCTCAACCTCGTATGTCGCATCAACTCTCCTTCGGAACCAATTTCCCCGTATTGGAAGTATGTCAGCCTTCCGCTTAATGTCTGCAATAACTATGCCAAAGCAGTTCTGACTTTAATTTATCTATATTGTTCGATTTTTCAGAGGACAGTAAACAATTTTGGCCCTTGTTTGAACAAATTTTGTCAATGACCCAAGCCAACTAAAACAACTGTAACGCGAAATGGAGGGACTTAACGACAAACACGCTGTAAAATGAGAATTAAGACAGAATATAAAAAACCACAAAAGCGGATAAGCGGAAGACCCAATTATGAATGATTCCAAATACAGGATACTAATAGCTGACGATGAAGAGCAGAACAGGCTTCTCCTTATGAACCTTTGCGAGGAGCCGGGCTACGAAACCTACGAGGCTAAAAATGGACAGGAGGCTATTGATCAAACGATTAAATATATGCCCGACCTCATAATAATGGATGTTATGATGCCGGAGACGAATGGATTTGAAGCAACAGAAAGGCTAAAAGCCAAGGAGATTACCAAGCACATTCCAATAATTATCGCGACAGCTCTTGGATCGAGACAGGACAGACTTAGAGGAATATCAAAGGGAGCAGATGACTTTTTACTCAAGCCTTGCGACATGGAAGAACTATCATTGCGAATCAGAAACAACATCAAATTAAAAAAGTACCACGACTTCTTGAAAGAACACAATAAAATCCTCGAAGAACAAGTTGAGCAGAGAACCAAAAAGCTAAAAGAGTCCCATGAGAAAATCAAACACGCTTATATAGAAACCATATACAGACTCACTCTGGCCGCTGAATACAAGGACGGTGAACTGGGAGCGCATATAAGGAGAATAAGTATCTATTCAAAGATACTTGCTGAAAAGCTCGGAATGGACAGCAAATATGTGGAAAATATATACAACTCTTCTCCAATGCACGATATAGGAAAGGTCGGCGTTCCAGATAGTATTCTTCTCAAATCCGATCCACTAACTCTGGAAGAGTGGGAACTGATGAAGAAACACACTATAATAGGAGCAAATATACTGGAAGGCTCTGAATCCGAGTTTCTCAAAATGGGCAAAGAAATAGCTCTAACCCATCATGAAAAATGGGACGGGAGCGGTTATCCTCACGGATTAAAAGGAGAAGATATTTCGCTTTCGGGAAGGATTGTGATTATCGCTGACCAGTACGATGCCCTGGGGAGCAAACGTCCGTATAAGCCATCTTTTGACCACGAAAAAACAGTTGGGATAATCACCAAAGGCGACGGCAGAACAGTGCCCAAGCATTTCGACCCGGAAGTCCTCAAAATGTTTAAGAAAACTCATAAAGAGTTTGAGGAAATATTCGAGACCTTCAAAGACCAATAGTTATCTACTTTGTTATAACCCCACAGGCAATTCGGTCCCCTGAGTTTCCACTGGGGTCGCTCATCTGGTCATCCGCTCCGGCATGTACGACAAGAGCAGTGCCATCAGATTGGAAAAGTGAGTTTTTACCCGAGTTCAGGGTTACAAGCGGAGCAAGTACTAGCACAGTGGCAGTACCATCAGGTTCAACCAGGATGTTAGACATATCTCCGGCGTGGAGTCCTTCTGGATTTTTTAACCCGTGATGCTTTTCATAAGGATTAAAATGTCCACCTGCCGACTTAAAATCGGGTTGTTCACATTTTCCAACTGCATGAATATGAAACCCGTGTAGTCCCGGAGGAAGGTTATAAAGCTGAAGCGCTATTCTCACACCGTCCTTTCCCTCAATGAAGGTTGCCACTCCTACCCTCTCTCCTTTTGAATTAAGCAGTTCGGCTTTGGCGGTTTTGGGCTCCGCATTTGCATAATAATAGCCACTCAATAAAAATAAAATCCCTAGAATAAATGCAACATATTTCATTCTTAAATACCCCCTTTTCAGCTAATTTAATTCTACCTTTCGGAAACACTTGCCACAAAACTCTGCACCCTCGTATATCTCAGCCCCACACTCACAAGTAGCAACAACCTTTGGCTTTGCAATTGCCTTTAATTGCCCGAGTTCCTTCTGAGCCTTCTCATGAAGGAGCCTTAACTGTTCTTCTGACTCTTCAATCTTATCTTCTATCTTTTGTACCTCCATGCACTTTGCTCTAATGCTTTCTTCATCAAAACTGTTCTTATTTTTAAACACTCTATAGACAGAGTTGCCCAGGTTTTCTAAAGCATTTCTCTTTTGCTTCTTGAGTGACTGTATATGATTTTTAATTTTTACAGTTTCATAAACCTCTTTTGACCTTATATTTACAACTCTTATTCCCTTATTCATTCCCTCCTTTATCCTGGTTAGCAAATCTGAAGTGTCAAAAATATCGGCCATCTTATTTTTCTCCTTGAGTTGATTTTTAGGTGGAGTAGATCAAAGAAGCTACTAAGTTAAAATTTTAATTCGGATAATATATGTTAACTGAGAAAGAAGGGTAAAACCAATTTTTTTTCTAAAAGTCTGGGCTTAAGTTAATAATCCTAGGTAGCTAGCCGAAGGATTCTTCATTTCCTGTATTTAAATAAAATAATTTTGCACCTTGGACAATGAAATCCATGGAGTTTAGGACGATTAAACGGATTCCACCACACAGTCCCCGGAAGAACTGAGAACACTGTAAGCAGACCCACTGATTCCCCCTTGCAACGCCAGTTGATGCCCGATATTAATGGAACATATCCCTCCTGCATGGGTAAACAACATTCAGGACATTTCATCTCACTGATCTCCAATTTAATTTCCTCCCTATTGTCCGCACGGCTAATAAGAAGCGTTCCAACAATCCCAGGCAACAAAACAAAAAGCAACCACGCTATTGCCCCACAAATAATCACAAATTTACTTATGTATTTAGTATTCTCAATATATGCGGCGGCTTTACACCGGTTCGGGTCATCCCTTAAATATAAAACCTGGATAACGTCCCCTACATCATATTTATCATAGAATAATCTTGAAACACCCAAAACGCTTTCATGAGCATTTCCGCGAAGGTCTTCAAATTCAACACGAATCAGATTATTTACTGCATGTGAACTGAAGATTTCGAGAAAAGATGAATCAGTCTGAGTTTCTTTTTTTAGAATCTTAGCCTCGGCTGTTAAACCTTCGGAGTCAAGACGACTGTAGAGAAGATACATGTCAAAAGCCGGTTTAATAAAACAAGCAATAACTATAGTCATGGCAATCAGTATNNAATCAGTATCAAGGCAAGAATCAATAATTTTCTTTGCTTCGTCATCTCACCCTTATTAATGGGCGAACGGCCGTTCGCCCATTTCAAATTCAAGATCAGAATTTCCTCAGAATTTCCTCATATAAAAACACCCGGCACTAACCTCGTCCAAAACCACCAAAGGATGATTACGATAAACATAAACGTTGGAAGATAATTATTAACCCTCTGCGGAATGGGTAGCGGAATTTTAAAAGCAGAAAGGACAAAAAACGCAAAAAGCGGGATGCTAAAAGGATTAAAGTGGAATGCACCAACAAAATCAGCTTCAGCGATTGCCAGGAAAGCCCTTGTCATCCCGCATCCCGGACATAGAATCCCAGTAAGAGCCTTAAACGGACAGAAGATAGGAAGATGCTCTAACACTTCATTCCTTGAAATTCCCACTAGATGAATTAACAAAAAAAGACCAAGCCATACGATAAGAAGCACAGAGGAGAAGCTAAGATAAAAACGTGAATGAGATTTGATAACTTTTTTAAGTAGGGGCAATTCATGAATTGCCCCTACATTTTCCCTAACTCTCTTTTCATTAGTGTTTATTCGTTTCATAGCCAACCATTTGTGTTCATTTACCCTATTTGGATTTCGGTTAAATTGACTTTAAAGAAACTTTGTCAACCATCATATTGATCTCTCTTTGTTGAATCGCATCGGTTACAATGGTTAAACCAATTATAGATAAGACTATGCTTATAACGGGCAGGTCTTCGCTCTTGGTAATGCCAATCTTCTCCTGTAGGAAAATGATTTCACGACCCATTACGTATTCGTAATAAATATGGTAAATACCGCATGTAATGATTGTAAAAATCAACCATTTAACAAATGAAAACTTTTCCTCGCCCGCAGCGGCGTTTACAAACATCATCTGTTTGTATTGCCAGTAGATGTTGTATATACCGAAAGTGATAATGGAGAAGATAACGTACTTAGCAATACTAACGTTAAACTCTTCTAAACCTGTTGAACTAAAAGATGAACCTTGTCTTTGCATCCCTCCCCCTTCTATTCCTGAGATCAAATATTTTGGCTGTCTCCAAAGGTTAGCAACACTATAGTTTTTTTTCAACTGAGCGTTTATATCAGCCTGTTATATCAAAAAGACTTCAACTGAAAGTTCGCCTCAAAAGAGTTGAACAAATCAAGGTATTGTTCGAGGAGACGTATCATCAGAAACTTTTTCATCACGGTTTGCCTTGCCTTCTGTCCCATTCTCTTCCTCAGCCTTTTGTCTTTGATTATTTGTACAATCCTCTCGGCTGCTTCCTCAACTGACGAAACCAAAAAACCGTTTACCCCATTCTCTATCTGGTATCTGATCCCGCCAACATTTCCTCCGATTACCGGCGTTCCTTTCCACATAGCCTCCGCAACAGTTAAACCAAAACCTTCCCGAATTGATTTTTGGAGAACTACAGCCGCCCGTCTCTGAAGAGCATTCACTAATGCTGAATCCTGATGACATAGAATTATAATACGTTCTTCCCTACATTTGAGCAGATGTTCGTATATCTCTTCACCTTCAGGGTCATCCGTAGCAACATTCCCAAGTAACACTAGAGTGCAATCCACTTGCCTTCTTGCGATTTTAAACGCTTCTATCACCCCCTCAGGATCTTTCCAATGATCAAATCGGGAAATTTGCACAACCAGTGGTAGATCAGTCTGGATACCGTGGTGTTCAAGTCGTTCGTCGATTTCCTTTTCCGTCAGATCCTGGTTTTTGATCATAAATGGATCGATTGCCGGCAAGAAAAACACTTGTGGTGTTTTAAGCTTCTGTTTGTACTCTTTTAAGCTAAGGATTACAGCATCGTATTTTTTTACGAAGTTAGTTAAATAGTCCCAAAGTTCTTCATTAGGATTTGACAGATCGACGTGGCAGCGCCAAATCCATGGCCCTCTTTTCCTGTAGTAATTTATTAGAGGGAGAGGTTGTGGGTCGTGGATAATAACCACATCGTGATCTAAATGTTTTCGAATGGAATTCTCGTAAATTATTTCCTCATAAATCTGCTTTTTGCGTTCTGTAAGATTGATCTCCCCACCTTGCAAGGCATTATGCATTTTCTTAGTTATGCTAAAAAAATCGGGAGAGCCTTGAACTATCCTCCATCCGGTTTTAATTCCGACACTATTCATCAATAGTGTAAGCGAGGACAAAAGTTCAGCTACTCCACCTCCGTAATATGTTGAATTTACATGAGCAACATGCAGCCCTTGGAGCGGCCTTGCCTTTTCTCTTATCCGCTCAATCGTTTCAGCGCCAACGAACTTTTCATAATCTTCTATCTGAATGATTCTGTATTTGTCTATCATAAAACTAAAGTTACATATTTTTACTCCCTTGAGTCAAGTTTTTTGTAGATGTGACCGGCCGTTCACCCCTACCTAACCAACATAGCCTAGAGACGCATTGCAATGCGTCTCTACATTAATTACCAGCTGTTTCCACCCAATCACATTTTTTTTGAGTTAGTTTTAGATAAATTTTCTCCTTAAAACTATGAAGTCAGCCCCTCACAAACATTTTCAGGTATGATTACGTCCTTAAGTTGTATAATTCAAAAATGGGTCGTTGTGTAAAGCAACCGAATTATAGACGAATCCAAGGAGAACTAATGCTCGGAAAGAAGGTTTTCTACGGGTGGTATATTGTAGCCGCATCTCTAATCTTAATCATTCTCGACGGTCTTCTTCTTTACTCATTCGGCGTATTTTTCCCCTACTTGAATGAGGAATTCGGTCTTTCCCGCGCTGCAGGTTCTTCAATTTTTTCACTGCGGTCATTTGTACTCGCCTTCTCCCTAACGCTTGCAGGACGACTGGTGGACAAGTACGACCCAAGAGCGGTGGTTTTTGGAGGAGGAATTTTCTGCGTTCTTGGAGTTTTTCTATCCGGACTTGCAACCAAAGGCTGGCATCTCTACGTGACCTATGGAGTCATAATCGGACTCGGAGACGGAGTTTTATATATTACCTGCGTTGCCCTTGTAAGCAGGTGGTTTATTAAAAAAAGAACGCTTGCAATTGGAATTATCACAACAGGAATTCCTCTTAGCGGACTAATCACAAACCCGCTTACCGCATGGCTAATTAAGTCATTTGGAGTAAGAAACGCATTCTTTGCTCTTGCGGGAATTATTTTGATTTCAATACTATCCGCCCTCGTGCTAAGGGCTTACCCGGAGGACAAGGGTCTAAAACCTTACGGCGAAGATGAGCAAGAAAAGTCCTCTGTGGAACCTAATCAAAAGGGATCGCAAAACAATAATGATTGGAAAGCCCTTGAAGCAATAGCAACACCCACCTTTTGGTTATTGTACGTGATGTATTTCTTTGCATTCATCACCTTTTTAGTAGTAGTTGTTCACCTTTTTAATTTTGCGATAGATTTAGGAATCCCTCCCCTCGTAGCCTCAGGCGCTCCAGCAGCCATTGGATTAGGAAGTCTATGTGGAAGGCTAATACTCTCCGCATTGCTCACTGAAGTTTTGGAAAAGAGGAAAGTTCTTTTCATTTGTTTTTTACTCCAGGGAAGCTCTATTTTTCTTCTACTCTTCATCAGAGAAACCTGGGCGTTTTATCTATTTGGCATCCTGTTTGGATTCTTCTACAGTGGAACCGTTCCGATTTTTCCGACATTGCTTGGAAACTTTTTCGGTCTCAGGGCTTTGGGAACCATCTATGGTTTTTTCGGCTCCTCCTACTCCGTCGCCGCAATATGCGGGCCGCTTGCTGCCGGATACATCCACGACGCTACAGGCAGTTACTTCTATCCCTTTCTCCTCGCCATATTTTTCTGCTATGTGGCTGCCTTCTCATCCTTCTTTATTAAGACTCCTCAGAAAATAAAAAAAGAGATTGTCAGCGCATCTTCATAAGAGAATTTGAATCGTGCCTAAATTCATACAATAAGGCAGCAACTTTAGTGTGGGATTGGAAAATCCCGCCTATCCCCCACTAGTTCATCGGGACATATCTTAGATTAACTATAGGCGGGACATTCCTATCCCGCTATAACAAGATTAATAATTAATTGATAAATCATAAGCAAGGGATAGATACAAAATCTCTCATAAGATATATTTAAATTCAGCATGAGCAGAGACATCATCTTAGAAATCCACAAAAACGGTGAAAAATTCCTGAGGGCTTTAAATGAGGAGCTTTACAGGAATTGGTCGGGACTAAAAAGAGGAAGCAACCTCAATTCCATCTACAGGTCGCACCCCAATCTCGGAGAAACTGATTTATTTTTTTCCGTCAAAGACCTAGTGATGAAGGAAGAAGAAGTAGGGGCACGGCATGCCGTGCCCCTACTTTTAGGTTTTCTTACTCACTCTTTTATAGGAAATAAAACAGCAAAATTCACAGATAAAATTTTTACATCCGAGGCCCGTCAAGAGATTGTGGTTGAGCGAAAATCAATCCCCTATAGAGCAGCGCGGGCAAAGATAAAAAAAGAACAAAAAAGAACGAAAAGAGAGGAAATAGATAAAAGAAGGAAGGAGATAATTCTAAAACTCAATCCTCTTTTCATCGAATTATTAGATACGATGCACAGCGCTTCAGCAGAGCTTGGGTATTCAAGTTACACGACCCTCTGCGATGAGGTAGAAGGGTTAAAACTAGAGCAGCTTGTAGAAAAAGCAAAAGTTTTTCTTATTGACACCGAGTACATCTATCGCGACCTGCTCGGATGGTTCTTCCAAAAAAGAATGGAGTTAAAGCTGAAAGACGCAAAAATTCATGACCTACACTATCTTTTAAATTCGTTTGAACTAAATGCAAACTTTCCAAAAACTGATTTGAAGTCCTTAGCCAAAACGCTTCTCAATGAAATGAATATAGAGTTCGGAGAGAATGTAAGGGCAGATTTGGAGCAAAGAAAAGACAAAGTTTCTGAGGCTTTTTGCCTGCCATTCGAACCGCCCCAAAACATAGTATTCTCAATATATCCCATCGGCGGCGTAGAAGATTACGAGTCCTTCTTTTACGGATTGGGAAGCGCCCTTTGTTATGGATACGTAGAGCGTGAGGACGATTTTGAATTCAGGAGTCTTAGGGAATCTGCATCTGTAGAAATTTTTGGCCAACTATTTGAAAACCTAATCTTTCAACCTAAATGGATAAAGAGATATTTAAAGTCAGATGCGGGTAGCGACTTTTTGAGGTTTCTCTACCTGAGACAGCTTATGAAGATAAGATACTATTCGGGAAAACTCATTTACGAGATGGCACTTCACAAAGATGAGGATTTTGAGAGCAAATCCGATTTTTATAAACAAATGCTTCAAACCGCTACCCTCTGCGAACATAGCGAGGCTGATTATCTGTTCGATTCTAAGCCTTTTTTCTATACAGCAATATACCTAAAAGCAAGCTTTGTCGAGCCGGCACTGAGGAGCTATTTAAGAGAAAGATTTGATGAGCAGTGGTGGAGAGAAAAGGAGTCCGGAGATTATCTCCGTAAGATGTGGCAGAGAGGAGGGAGAATTACCTCTCAGGAGATTTTGAAAAGATTGGGATATAAGGAGCTTGATATATCGCAGCTTTTCAGATTTTTTGGAGAGGTTTTGGGATGACATTGGCCTAAAATTTAGACAAACGGAGACGAATGGAAGAGAAATTCTTTCGTAGGGTCACATTGCAATGTGCCCCTACTCTTGTTATATAAATCCGTGCTAATTAAATTAGTGGTAAACATAGCGTCTTTAGTCGGGGAGGGAGAAATGACAACCGGAATATTCTATAGCCACATATTCAAGACAAGCCCGGGTCCTGTTGTAGGGCCTAAGTTTATTAACTTTCCTGAAGTTCTCAGAGACGTTCTCAAATTCCATAATGTAAAACTTTTTGAGCACGAGCCGGTATCAGAAGAACTGCTTTTCAAATTTCATACGGAAGATATGGTAAAAGGTTTAAAGAAAAAGCCCTACGCCAAAAACGCATTTTACTCAACCGGCGCCTGCGTTATGGCAACCAAGAGGATAATGAACGGTGAGCTTAAAAACGGACTCCTGTTTAACAGCGCATCAGGACACCATGCAGGTCCCGCACACGCCTGGGGCGGAACTTACATAAACTGCGTTGCCCCAGCTGTTTATACCGCAAGAGAATCCCTGGGGGCAGAGAAATTTGCCTTACTCGATACGGATTGTCATCATGGAGATGGGGACAGAGAGATGTTTAAAAACGACAAATCCCTGCTTCACATCTGCTTCTGTGATTCGAACTATGAAAGTGAAACAAACGTATGTGTGGGTGTCGGCTGGCATTCAACTGACGAGGACTATCTTAATCTTGTAAGAGAAGAATTCGTCCCAAGAGCTAGAGAATTCAAGCCTGAGATGATCTTCCACTTTTTGGGACATGACACATGTCAGGGTGATTATGGAGATATTGGTTTGACGCAGGACTTTTTCATAGAGCTTGTAAAAGAGGTGAAAGACTGCGCTGAAGAGATCTGTCAAGGAAGATATTTGATAATCACAGGCGGGGGCTCAAGAAGGGACGTTGCGGAGTACATTTTTCCCAAAATCGCCCGAATTTTAGCAAGTCCAAACTAGAGACAAATGAAGAACCCTGGAGCAAGCAGGCTGTCCGATAATTAGAGTAGATAGATTATAATAACTGCTGTCAAGGAAATAAATTTTCTGAGAGGAGGAATTAAAACTGGCATATATTGAATCATATAAGGGGCAGCAGTGGTTGTTACCTCCGAGCCTGGAGGAGATGATACCGGATGACCACATATGTTTTTTGGTAGAGGGCATAGTAGAGACAATGGACTTTAGCTCATTTGA
>JACPIY010000105.1 GCA_016187835.1 Deltaproteobacteria bacterium
GGGAAAATCAACGGTATTGGAGGTCACCTAAAAAGTGAAATCTCAATTTGCTTATTCCTCTTCACAGAAAGTAGAATTTCATAAAGATATTCGAGTTGAGTTTACAGGGAAAAACCTAACCAAGTTCGGTGGTATTCAACTTGTGAGGAAATTCTTAAGTCGGTTAAAAGTCAAAGAAGAGCTTGAAGGTGCTGTCCCAATTGAGAAGAGAGACAGTGGGTTTTCAGTAGGAGGGATGTTAGTGTGTCTACTTTACGCTGTAATCCTTGATATGAAGAGGCAGAGTGACACCCTAATGCTCAGGCTGGATAAAGTATTTCAAAAAATAGCTGGACTTGATGACTATCCTGTACAGAGCACTATCGGCAGATTTCTAAAGAGATTCAGAGTTGATACAGCAAAGGGGAATAGCTAAAGTAAACCACTCCCTGATAATGAAAGTAAGGAAAGACTTTGAGGGGTGGCATAAGATTACATTGGATTTAGATTCCCATGTAAGGACAGCTTATGGACACCAACAGCGAGCTTCAGTAGGGTACAATCCAAAGAAACCAGGCAGACCAAGTTTTCATCCCTTATTTTGCTTTATTGGAGAGACAAGAGACTTTCTTCATGGAATCTTCCGCACAGGAAAAGCTCATAGTAGCCGTGGTGTAAAGAGGTTTGTTGAGGAGTGCTTGAAGAAGATTCCAGAGGGAATTAGAGAAATTTATCTTCGAGCAGACAGCGGATTTTATGATGGTGATTTTCTGGATTGTCTTGAGAAGAATGGGATTCTATATGCCATAGTAGTGAAGCTTTATCCTTGGATTCAGATGGAGCTTATAGGGCTTAAATATAGAGATATAGGTGGAGGGGTATCTGTTAGTGAGATGAGATATACAGGGATAGGATGGAAAGAGCCTAGACGAATGGTGGTTATTAGAGAGGAACACAGACCCCAAAGAACTAAGAAGCAGCCTACACTCTTTGAACTCATGGGCTACAACTATCAGGTCATTGTGACTAACATAGAAGATATGCCACCGGAGGAAGTGTGGCGATTCTATAATGGAAGAGCTAATGTAGAGAACATGATAAAAGAAGGCATATTGAGTTACTCATTAGACGTAAATATCTCTCATTTTTATGGAGCAAATGTAGCTCACTTTCATTTGGTTATGCTTGCATATAACCTAATGAACTTATTTAAGGAGCTTGTATTAGGGCAAAGGGATAAGAAACGAATGGGCAAGTGGATAAGGCAGAGATTTTTGTCGATAGCTGGAAGGATGGTAACTAGTGGGAGGAGGTTAATTTTAAAGCTTCAAGAGGATTGGGTTTACAGAGAAGAGTATAATGAGGCAGAAGGAAGGCTTGAGAGATTGGCTTGGGTTACATGATAGAGAAAAAGGAAAAAGGATGCAAAAAAAAACAGAGGAGCAAAGGCATTCAATGGCGTGGTTTGCTCAATTTATAGAAAATGCATAGAAATCATGGTATTTCAGGCTAGAAGAATGGGTAAGGAACCCTTCCTTTTTATAGAAAAGGCAA
>JACPIY010000103.1 GCA_016187835.1 Deltaproteobacteria bacterium
GCCTCGGCTACAGCCCTCCTGTTTGCCGTACATCTCCGCCATAATGGTACCCGGAGACATTCCCCTCAGTAGAGCATGGCCGTGCTCACGATACGTGGCTACAACATTATCCTCCGGTTTGAGCACCTCAATAACCCCAACTGCCACTGCCTCCTCACCAATGTAAAGGTGCAGAAACCCGCGGATTTTCATAGCGCTATATAGTTCAGCCGACTTCTCCTCTAATCGGCGGATACGCAACATCTGATGCAACAGATGTAACTTGTGTTCACGATCAATCTGTACCGGAGGATGTTTTACGCTTGATTTTTTAGTCACTCGCTGGTCTCCAGAGTTGATAAGTCTCCTTCGGGCAACCCAAGCTCTCGTGCCTTTAGCAGACGCCGCATAATCTTGCCACTGCGTGTCTTTGGCAAATTGCCTATGAACTGAATCTCCTTAGGGGCTACGGCTGAGCCTAGCTTCTTACGTGCGAAACCGAGGAGTTCTAAGCGGAGCCGGTCGCTAGGCTCCACACCCTGTTTGAGTGAGACGAAAGCCTTTACAAGCTCACCAATTACTGGGTCCGGCTTGCCAATGACACCTGCTTCAGATACCGCCGGATGCTCCATCAGCGCACTTTCCACCTCGAATGGACCGACCATGTGACCCGAGGTTTTAATAATATCATCAGCGCGCCCAACGAACCAGAAATAGCCGTCCGCATCGCACTTGGCCAAGTCGCCGGTGATGTACCAGCCGCCAACAAAGCACTTAAGGTAGCGTTTTTCATCGTGCAGGTATTCCCTGAACATAGAAGGCCAACCGGGCTTTAGTGCCAGGTCACCTTCTACCCCAGGCTCCTTCACCACACAAACCGTATTTTCGTCTAAACGGTGGACAATCGCCGCTTCGATACCGGGCAATGGAAGGCCCATAGAGCCTGGGCGGATGTCGACAGAAGGATAGTTGGCAATCATGATTCCACCCGTTTCAGTCTGCCACCAGTTGTCGTGTATAGGTAGTCCCAATACCCTTTGTCCCCAGATGACGGCTTCGGGATTTAGAGGCTCGCCAACGCTATGAATGAGGCGAAGTTGACTTAGGTCATATTTCTCTGTCGGCTTGATATTCATGCGCATTAGCATACGAATGGCTGTAGGAGCCGTGTACCAGATACTCACCTTTTGTTTCTCCAGTATGCTATACCAGCGCTCTGCATCAAAGTCTGCCTCGTCGACGATGTTGGTAATGCCGTGGACCAGTGGTGCAATGATTCCGTAAGAGGAGCCGGTTACCCAGCCTGGATCTGCAGTACACCAGAATATATCTTCTGGATGAAAATCCAGTACGTACTTGCCTGTTATGTAGTGGGTAAGTACCGCATTATGCACGTGAACTGCTCCTTTTGGCATCCCGGTTGTGCCACTCGTAAAATGCAAAATTGCCATATCCTCCGGGTCCGTCGAAGGGATGGTAAACTCGCTAGATGCCCCTGACATAAGCTTCGGCAGCGACCTGACACCGTCACCCATGTCTTCATCAACGTCTGCTAGGAGTACGTGTTGGAGCTGTGGCAAGCGATCTCGTAAACCAGCGATCTTTTTTTTGTAAAGCTGTTCCGTAGTCATCACGACCTTGGCATCACCTCTGCCTAGGCGCTGATATAACGGCTCTGGACCGAAGGCAGAGAAAAGAGGACAAAAGATGCTAGTATTCTTTAACGTGCCGAGCGCAGTTATATAAAGGTCAGGAATACGCCCTGCGAGGGCAAACACCCTATCACCTTTGTTTATGCCTAACTGCCCTAGCACATTAGCAAAACGGTTGCTGTGTTTCTTAAGGTTCCTGTATGTGAAATCGAGAACCTTGCCATCTTTTCCAAGCCACCTTATAGCCAAATGATCACACTTCGGTCCTTTGACATGGCGATCGACGGCCTCGTGGGCTATATTCAAACCTTTGCCGCTAGGTAGACCATCAAGTTCAAGACGGATTTCCTCCCATGAGAACCTAGCACAAGTTGCGTCGTAGTTTAAGAGATTTGGCTGAACTATCCACGAGTTTGAGGATTTCCTTATTACATCTCTCATAAAATTATCCTTTGGTTTTACAAAATCATACTTTGATATGGATTCCTTTAATTCGAGTCTTAATATTTGTCTTTATACAAAAACACTTTACCCTTCATTATTATATTTTAAAAAGCAAGCCTTATGCCAATAAATTAATTACAAAGATCTCCTGAAATCTCCAAAATAATTTTTTCAGAAGGGATTCACACCCTGATAACATATGTCAGAATTTAAGACATCTGACAAATTAATAACTATTTTAATTCTATTTTAAAAAGATACGGATGGTTCTTCGCAGATGTTTAATTCCATAAACTTGATTAGAATAGAGAGAGAAAAATTTAACAAATAGAAAGAAGAAAATGGACCTCTATCGAACTTCATCTGGGTATACTTTTTGCAAATAAATATCAAGGAGATTTGGAGATATGATTGATTTTTTTCTTAATTTACACCCTATAATTCAAGCCTTCCTCGCAACTTGTTTTACCTGGGCTATGACCGCTCTTGGAGCAGCTACTGTTTTTATGACTAAGGATCTGAGTAGGAAAATATTGGATGGAATGCTCGGTTTTTCCGGAGGGGTTATGATAGCGGCTAGCATCTGGTCGCTCCTTATTCCCTCTATTCAAATGTCCGAGGGGAGTGACTTTCCGGCTTGGTTTCCTGCTGTAGTTGGATTTCTTATAGGAGGAATTTTCCTCTTGGGTATTGATAGAATACTGCCACATCTTCATCTTGGATTTCCCATACAAGAGGCAGAGGGAATTAAGACAAACTGGGAACGTGTTATATTGCTTATTCTAGCCATTACCTTGCATAACGTACCCGAAGGCCTTGCCGTTGGAGTCGCATTTGGAGCTGTTGTGTCCGGTCTTTCCGATGGCGCCTTATTTTCTGCTACTGCACTGGCTATCGGTATTGGGATTCAAAATTTTCCAGAAGGTGTTGCAGTTTCTATACCACTTCGACGTGAGGAAATGCCACGTTTGAAGTGTTTTTGGTATGGTCAGTTATCAGCGATTGTTGAACCTGTAGCTGGTGTTATAGGAGCAGGCGCGGTTATTTTAATACAACCTATTCTCCCTTACGCCTTAAGCTTCGCTGCGGGCGCCATGATATTTGTCGTGATTGAAGAACTTGTTCCGGAATCCCAACGCAACGGAAATGTGGATTTATCTACAATGGGTGTGATGTTAGGTTTTGTAGTGATGATGATACTTGATGTGTCTTTTGGATAACAGATCATTTCAAGTTTTTGATTAATTCATGGCTTGGAAATGAGGTTTTAAGATATTCTGCAAAGTTTAAATTAACTTATTCAAATATAGTAAATCTTTTTTGGTATCTTTCTTGCTAGATTACAAACTGAATTAGTAGATGATAAGTAATTTTCTGCGTTTTAATTAAAATTGGTTTTTAAAAGTCAATTGCATATGAAGTGTTAAGAAAGAGCTAAGATAGGAATTAAAAAACTCAAACATGCTCAGGAGGTGTAACTATGGCACTCGCAGAAATTAGTGTTATTCCAATTGGTACCCCTACATCAAGCATAGGTGATTGGATTGCCGAATCGGTGAGGGTGCTTGAAAAAGAGAAAATAAAATATGAAGTAAGTTCAATGGGTACACTTATCGAAGGAAAAGTTTCGGACATTTTTAGGATTGCCGAAAAAATGCACGAAACGGCATTAAAGAAGGGAATCCAACGCGTAGTTACGACACTTACAATTGACGACAGACGAGATAAAGAGGTTACTATGAAAAGCAAAGTTTCATCGGTTAAAAGAAGGCTTCGAGCTTCGGCAAAATCTAAATAAATTTTTTTGCGTATTTAGGGCAAAAGCTATTCCAATAAAAAATGTGATCTCTGAGACAGTTTTATAAAAATCGGGGCTATCATCCAATTAAAAGCAAGAGATGTTCAATCAGAGGTAATAATATGAAACAAAATGCCAAATACATCCGTTGGTATGAAGAGATAAGTATCAATGATGTTCCGATAGTCGGTGGTAAGAATGCCTCTTTAGGGGAGATGTATCAAGAACTTACTCCCAAGGGAATTAAAATTCCCAACGGATTTGCTATAACCGCCGACGCATATTGGCATGTATTGACCTCGGCTGGCATTCTTGTCAAACTCAAGGAAGCCATGACGGGGCTGGATAAAACCGATGTGGCTGATCTTGCTAGGCGAGGAAAAACTGCACGCGATCTAGTATTAGGTGCTGGTATTCCCAACGAACTCTGGGATGAAATAAGGATTGCCTATGATGGGCTCTGTAAAGAGTATGGTCCTGATGTCGATGTCGCAGTACGGAGTTCTGCAACGGCAGAGGATTTACCTACAGCCTCATTTGCCGGCCAGCAGGAGACTTATCTGAATATTCGAGGATATCATGCCCTTAAAGAGGCATGCAGCAAATGCTTTGCATCGCTTTTTACGGACAGGGCGATTTCCTATCGTGTAGACAATAACTTCGACCACTTCAAGGTAGCCCTTTCAATAGGGGTTATGAAAATGATTCGGTCCGATTTAGCGACGAGCGGTGTGATATTCACTCTTGATACAGAAACCGGTTTTCGTGACGTGGTTTTTATCACGGCCTGCTATGGATTGGGAGAAAACATCGTTCAGGGAGTGCTTAACCCCGATGAATACTATGTTTTCAAACCTACATTTAGAGAGGGTTATAGGGCTATTATCAGAAAAGAACTGGGGGATAAAAAGATTAAAATGATCTACGGCCAGGGTGATTCTAAAGTCCTGACTAGAAATGTCCAAGTACCGGAAGCCGATCGCAGGCGGTTCTGCCTTAGCGATGATGATGTTCTGACATTAGCGCACTATGCGACTATCATAGAAGATCATTACTCAAAGATAGCTGGTAAATCTCAGCCAATGGACATTGAATGGGCAAAAGACGGCGTGAGTGGAAACTTATCCATTGTTCAGGCAAGGCCGGAGACGGTTCAATCACAGAAAGCCGTGGATATTCTCGAAACATATTATTTAGACAAAAGAGGCCCGATATTGGCACGAGGCAAAAGTGTGGGAGAAAAGATTGCAAGTGGTAAGTCCCATGTTATCCCAGATGCGACTCACCTCTCCTCGTTTAAACCTGGCGAGATTATTGTTGCAGATACTACCACGCCTGATTGGGAGCCGGTGATGAAAACCGCTGCGGCTATTGTGACTAATAGAGGAGGAAGAACCTGTCATGCGGCCATTGTTAGCCGGGAACTCGGCATTCCGGCTGTAGTTGGTGCAGAAAATGCTACAGAAAAAATCTATACCGGACAGCCCCTGACTGTGAGTTGTGCAGAGGGAGATGAAGGCTTAGCATATGAAGGAACACTCCCATTTCATGTTGAAAAGCTTCTACTTAAGGATTTATCAAGGCCAAAAACAAGGATTATGATGAACCTTGGAAATCCTGATGAAGCGTTTTCTCTATCTATGATTCCGAACGATGGTGTAGGCCTGGCCCGTATGGAGTTCATAATTAGCAGTTACATAAAAATTCACCCTATGGCCCTTATCCATCCTGAAAGGATAACGGATGGGAAAATACTAAAAGAGATAAATGACGTTACATTTGGTTATGAAAAGAAAGAGGACTATTTTGTGGAAAAGCTAGCCCATGGTGTGGGAACTATCGCGGCAGCTTTTTATCCAAAACCGGTTATTGTGCGTATGAGCGACTTTAAGTCTAATGAATATGCAAGTCTTATAGGGGGGCAGTACTTCGAACCAAAGGAAGAAAATCCCATGATAGGCTTTCGCGGAGCATCTCGTTACTATGATGAACGATACAGAGAGGGCTTCGCCCTGGAATGCAAGGCGATGAAAAAGGTTCGCGAAGAGATGGGACTTACTAACCTCATCATCATAATTCCATTTTGTCGGCGTATAGATGAGGGAGAAAAAGTTCTTGCTGAGATGGCAAAAAATGGACTGAAACGGGGAGAAAATGGGCTCGAGGTCTATGTAATGTGTGAAATACCAAACAACGTCTTGATGGTTGATGAATTCAGTAAGCTCTTTGACGGCTTTTCAATAGGTTCCAATGATTTAACTCAACTGGTACTCGGAGTCGACCGTGATTCGGAACTCGTTTCTCATGATTTTGATGAGAGAGATCCCGGAGTAATGAAAATGATTTCTATGGCTATTCAGGGAGCCAGGAAGAATCACCGTCATAGTGGATTATGTGGCCAAGCGCCAAGCGATTATCCTGAGTTTGCTGAGTTTCTGGTGAGAGAGGGTATAGACTCTATATCCCTAAACCCTGACTCGGTGATGAAAATTACCCAGAGAGTTATAGAGGTAGAAAAGAAGATATAAACAATAATCCGGATTAACTAAAAAAAGTGTAATAGCCAGAAGTTAATGACGATATTTCGTTCTGAGCAAAATTTTATGGATTTATAAAGTGGAGATAATCAAGAAAGTCCGCAGGTCCTTATTTTTGGTGTCAGGTGTTCTATATTCTGACATATCTTCTTTCGAAATCGAGAGTATAACTTTATTTAATCTAAACATTTCAACAAGTTATATTTATTCGATCAGTGGTATATAGTTTGGTAGAGTTGGGTTAATGTAAACAATATAAAAAGAGAATAACTTCCAAAGGAGGAAATCATGTCTAAAAAAGAATTTATCCGTGGACTTAATGAAGACCTGGCTGCAGAATGGGGGACGATAATACGGTACACCTACCAAGCAAGCAAATCATTTGGGCTTCTTGGTGCTGAACTCCGTGAGATTTTTGAACGGGAGATCCAGGATGAACTGGGTCACGCCGCCTTTCTTACGGATGTAATAGTTGACCTTGGTGGAGAACCAACCACAATACCAAAGGATTTTGAGAAGCCCGATGATCTAAAAGCCATGCTTGAGCTGGATCTTGAGATGGAATTAAAAGATGTTGAGAATTATAAAAAGAGAGCTAAGCATGCAGAGGAATTAGGGGAAGTTGAATTGAAAGTTAAGCTCGAAGATATGGCTGCCGATGAGTCTGGTCATGCACGTGACCTGAGACGACTTCTCAAAGGTCTTTAGCTTGTAATACAATTAAGATACTTATTACCCAACTCGAAAAGATAGAAGATGTTATTAACTTTGATTATGGGTTTTAGTCTCTTGAGTAGCGTTGGATCAATTTCTTTAGCCGGGCTATTCTTGCTATTTCCTGAGAAAACTCGTCAGCTTCTCATACCGTGTTTGATAAGTTATGCTACAGGAACCCTTTTAGGAGCTGCTTTCTTAGGACTTATTCCACATGCTTTGAATCATCTTCCCGCTTCCTCTGCTCTTACTTTTGTGCTTGGAGGAATCGTTCTCTTCTTCATTCTTGAGAAGGTAGTTATATGGCGTCACTGTCATGATAAGAATTGTAATACACATAGGACGGCCGGCTCGCTTATCTTAATTGGTGATGCATTCCATAACTTCGTGGATGGTGCTATCATTGCTGCTGCATTTGTTGCATCCATTCCTCTCGGTATTGCTACTTCCCTGGCTGTAATCTCCCATGAGATTCCGCAGGAAGTGGGGGATTTTGCAATTCTCCTGGAGAGTGGTTATAAAAAGGAACAGGCATTCTGGTTTAATATTATGTCAAGTCTAAGCACTTTGATCGGAGCTGTGCTTGCCTACCTGTTTCTTACGGAGATAGATATTGTAATTCCATATATTATGGCCATATCCGCCTCTAGTTTTATCTATATTGCAATAGCAGACTTAATTCCCACACTTCACCATTACACCACTATAAAAAAAGTATAAGTCAGCTGGCTTTAATTTTGAGTGGCATTGGGACAATCGCTTTATTTAATCTAAGTCATTAAGGAGGCTTGAGTCTGATCACAGTCGGACTAATTCAATCTGGACCACTGGGACGAAGCTTGGGAATTAATAATATTCCACCTAAGGTTTGCTCTTATTCCTGCGTGTATTGCCAATTGGGATACACATCCGGTATAGAATGGTTGATTTTGCATGAGATTATAAAGGAGACTTAATGACAGAAATCATGCTCTTCATGGGTGTAATCGACGCTAATGGGCTGTATAGAATTTTTACATGAGACTTGGTTAAACCCTCAGAGAGGCTAAATCGAAATACGAGGCAATTAAAAGAGTTGGACTTTAGTCCAACCAGATACAGCACCAACAATTAGACCATAGAAAATTTGTACTATCCAATTATATATAACCACTTCATAACCATATTCACGGAATTCTGGTAAGGGGGTGGCGTTCTGCCACAAGTGGAACTAATGAAAAACCCTCTGCATATCCTGGTGTAAGCCAATAAGAGCACCAAACCCAGGGGTAACAAGAATAGAAGCGGCCGGACAAACAAAACTAATCAATGTTAGATATATAAAAGCTGAAATAACACCAAATAAATAGTGTGCACCGACTCCTCTCAGTAAAGGATGACCAAAGTAACCATGATATAGAGTACCAATTGCTTTAACCGCATCAACATGTGCTATCCTTACTCGACTAATCAGTTCCAGTAGGAGTATCCTACCTGTAGAACCTAGAATACCCGCGATTATGGTTACCAAAATAACTTTCATGTCCTTAACCTTGGGTCAATTATACTCTCTTTTAATCTAGCTAGTTCTGCTGTAATTTCTTGATGATGCTTTTTTGTCTGTTCGTGAACGTCTTTTTGGGCAGCGTGTTTTTTCGAATATTCTAGATGTCGACTAACTAATTTATCATGAGAAATGTACTCCTCCTCCACGCTAACTTGCTCGTGCTCAACAATATCCTTTTCATGAATTTTTAGTGCCTCTTGGTATAATTGGATCAATTTTTTATGCTCTTCCATTGCTTTCCCATGATTTTCTAGCGCTTTTTGAACCTGTTTTAAGTCATTTAATACATTTTGATACTGAGCCTGCCAATCTTTGATGTCTTCAAGCCATACCCTGAATTCAGAGTTCCATTGTTTCTGCTCATTGTACATTTCTAAGTGTGTCAATTTAATCATTTTTGTTCCTTTTATAATTTTTTAGTTTTAGTAGAAAATAAGACCATATTTCCCGCTTTTTTTCCTGTATATGACGCTTATATCACCTGTGTCTGTGTTTCTAAAAGGCAAGAAGAACCTTCCTTCATCTTCCAGTACCATTAGAGCCTCTTCTACGCTAAGCGGTTTTGCTATAGAAAGGTTTTCCCTTACCACGAGATCGAGTGTAGGGGGAGAAACCCCTGCAGCATGACTTTTAACCTTTTCTCTGGCGATTTCTTTTCTTTGCTCAATACGCCTTTCTTTCAATCTATTGAGCTGTCTTTCTATATCGTCAATAGCAAATTCAAGGGACATATAAATATCTTTGCTCTCCTCCCACGCGTGCAATGTCCCGCCGCCGGGTGTTTTAAGATAGACGTCGATATCAACACGATGACGCTGTCTATGCTTCTCTACGGTAAAAGTTACGATTACCTCTACTTCACCCTCCCCTACTTCATTTAAATGGTGTTCAAACGAAGAGAACTTATGCTCAACGTAGCTTTTTAAATCCTCGGATATGTCAATCCCTTTCCCTATAAACTCTATTTTCATGCTCGTGCCTCCTTATGAAATTCATCTATTGACTTGGCTCTTTCCAGGTATTCCTTCACTTCGTCATCGGATACCTGTCCAAAATCTGTATAATGCGCTCCAACTGCTATAAAGGGAGAAGGTGTGTAAAGTATAACTAGCTTATCAGCTAGGTCGGATAATTTCTCGATTATATCACGAGGCGCTACTGGCACGGCCACGATTAATTCTTTAACCTGGGAAGCTTTGAGGGCACGTAAAGTAGCTATCATGGTTGCACCCGTGGCAACACCGTCGTCAATTAGAATGACTGTTTTCCCAGCAAGTGAAGACAATTCCATCCCTCCTCGATATAAATTTTGTCGGCGTCTTATATCTTCTTTCTGATAAGCTATTTCCTTTTCTAAATATTCCTCAGAGCAGTAGTTCATTAGGTCTTCATTCAAAAATACCTCTCCATTTTCAGCCAATGCTCCTAGTGCTAGCTCAGGATTGTCCGGAAATCTTAACTTTCGTGTTATGAAAACATCTAGAGGGGTGTGTAGAGATTTAGCAACCTCGTAAGCTACAGGAACGCCGCCACGCGGTAGGGCCACTATAACTAGATTTTCTGCTGACTTATATTTCTTAAGCCTTTCGGCTAGCTTTATTCCAGCCTGTTTTCTATCTTGAAAGAGCACACTTTTTTGATCGTACATCATATATTTATCCATTTTCACTGTAACTCGTGCAAGTAGTGTGCCAATAATTTCCCATAGTGTAATTCATCACAAATACGGTAATTAAATTTATCTAATACAATGAAATTGATAGTTCGCATTGTCAGATGTCTTAGATTCTGACAGATAAAAACTTTTCTAAAAGAAACAAATTTTATAGAATCCTTAAATACTTCGGTGGCTTAGATAAATTGATCTGGTGGCATATAGTTTGCACAGATATTACACGAGAAGAAAATCGAAAATTATAAGGGATTATGAGGTATGGAAGACGGATTTTTAAATGTCGATGTCGATTATGATCCGTCGAGTTTATAAAATGAGGAGGGGTGAATAATGACTATTTCAGTGAAGTTGAGAGAATACCTTGATCAAAACAAGGTCAAGTATAGTTTAATCACACATTCAGCAGCTTATACTGCTCAGGAGTTGGCTCACAAGATGCATATCTCCGGTCTAGAAATAGCCAAGGTTGTTATTTTTAAAATGGACGGCAGATTTGCAACGGCGGTTATGCCCGCATCGCATCAAATTGATTTCAATAGGCTGAAAGAAGCCACTGGAGCTCAAAGGATTGAACTTGCTACGGAAAAAGAATTTAGGGATCTATTTCCGGATTGCGAGGTTGGAGCTATGCCACCTTTTGGTAATTTATATGGTCTACCTATCTATGTGGCAAAGCCATTGGAAAAAGATGAGTATATCGTATTTAATGCTGGCAGTCATACTGATGCTATTCGGATGCAATATACAGAATTCGCCCGATTGGCAAATCCTATAGTGGTTGATTATACACATTAAGAAAGAAAACAGGCTCGAGATGTTAAAGATCAGAGTGTAAAGCTTGAAACTATACTAAATCTTATACCGGCTATTTTTTTCTCTGATTATTCTCTATACTTTTTCGAACTCTGCTTTGGGCATTAGTCGTTCAGCAAACTAGATCTGAGGAAGCCTTTTGATAATTTTTTGAATCATTTGTTCCGTGGAGAGGTTGCGGTTGTTAGACCTAAATTCTAACTCCTTAACAACAAGCAGATAAGATTGTTTTGCCACTCACTAATATCTCTAGGGTCCTTCTTCCGAATCCAAAAATCTCGATCACTATTAGAACCCTACTTGAAAATTCATACCTTCTCAATTTGCACTGCTGTGACTTTGTACTCAGGAGTACTTTCGTAACTGTCGCGATGAGGGCTTGTAACGCAATTCAAGAATACTTCAGTAGTATGGAAGGTGGCAAAGAGTTCTCCACTCTTCACTGAGTGATTAATTCTTATCGGCAGCACAGCTTCTCCATAATGGCTTCGAACTTTAACACGATTCCAGTCCTGAAGCCGCAGTCGCTTAGCATCTTCAGGAGAAATATTCAGAAAATCTGCGGGATGAAGTACTGTATTCTTGGTGCGCAGTGTCATTGTCCCTGCATTGAAATGGTATAAAGTTCTGCCGGTAACTAGCAAGAAAGGAAAGTCCTCTGTAGTCAACTCTGTAGTGGGACTGTATTCAACACGACGAAGTGCCGCCCGCTTGCCGATAGGAAAAGTTTCAGTATGAAGGACCTGCGTACCAGGACTTTCCTCCGAAGGGCAGGGCCATTGCAACCCTTCTTTCTCTATCCGCTCATAGGAGACCCCGCTACCGGCCTTCCAAACTGTTCGAATCTCATTCCAGATTTCACCAGAGCAGTGAAAATCGAAGAACTGTCCTTTTCCCATTACACTGGCTATCGTACAGATAATCTCCCAATCGGGTTTTGATTCTGCAACAGGCTCGATGACTTTTCTGACCCTCTGGATGCGACGCTCCGCATTCATAAAGGTGCCATCTTTTTCAAACGACGATGACACCGGCAAGAAAACGGATCCAAACCACCTAGCAGTTTCGTTAAGAAACATATCTTGGACAATAATGAGCTCCAGAGACCGCATCGCTTGTCGAGTGGCGTGTGCGTTAGGATTAGTCAAAAACACATCGTAGCCGATAGCCCACAGAGCCTTCAATCTTCCGTCCGCGGCGGCATCCATCATCTGCATAAGGTTTAAACCTTTCATCGTTGGCACAGATGTTCCCCACACATCCTCAAATAGTCTTTTACCTTCTTCGATTGAGACAAACCCTGTCAGATTGTCTGGTTCGCATCCCATATGCGCTGAGCCCTGGACGTTGTTTTGCCCACGTAAAGGATTTATGCCCGTGCCGGGCTTGCCGATGTTGCCCGTCAGCAGTGCTAAATTGACAAGGCACATTACGCCTTCTGTGCCCTGAATGTGCTCGGTCATTCCCAATCCGTGAACAATCATAGCAGGAATTTCCGTGGCATATAGTCGCGCCGTCTTGCGAATGGATTCCGCCTCAACCCGGCAAATGCTGGCAACCTGTTCAGGGGGCCATAACTGAATGAAATCTCGAAACTCTTCCCATTCCAAAACGCGCTCTTTCAAGAAAACTTCGTCGTAGAGGCACTCTTCCACAATAGTGGAGGCCATCGCATTCAGGAGTGGCACATTAGTTCCTGGGCGTAACTGTAGATGACAATCAGCATACCGGGAGAGCTCAATTTGGCGCGGGTCAATCACAATCAAATGCGCGCCATTTAGAGCCGCTTGCTTAATTTTTTTCTATATGAATTAATGATCTACCGTACTGTCTTTTAACATTCCTATAGTTCTGATATTATTTTATTAGGAGAATACAAATGATCAAAGTCAACAAAATACTCTGGGCTACTGATGATTCAAAAGAGGCTCGATATGCTCTTAACTATTCAAAGCTTTTTGCAAGGATTTTTAATTCAGAAATCGTCGGTCTTCATGTAATAAAGGTAAGCGATAAAAAATTTTGGGGTCTTCTTGGTGAAAGAATAGACCTTACAACATGGTCTAAAGATACATCAGATAAATGGTTTAACATATTTTCTGAGGTTGAAGAAGAGCTTAAAAAAGAGAAATTAAAATTTAATTACAGAGTTGTAACTGGGTCACCGCACGAAAAAATCATAGAGATTGCTAATGAAGAGAAAGCGGACCTTATAGTAATGGGGAAACGAGGCCTCGGTCTTAAAGATCGAATTTTGGTCGGTAGTAACACGGTTAAAGTGCTTCAACGATCAGAAATTCCCGTCCTTGCAGTAAAGAGAAAAGGTGAAAAATCGCTGCCAAGGATTAAGAAGATACTAGTTCCTTTTGATGTATCAGAGAAATTCGATTCGGCTTTAAGATACGCTTATTCTTTGGGCAAGACATTTGATGCAACTGTTTTAGTACTCTATGTATTGGAGCTTATATCATACCCCTATGAATTTCCATTGCATATACTGAATGAGATGAGGAATGTTTACGACAAGGAACTTAAAGATAAAATCGCAGAAACCACCTCTCAAGAAGGCAATAAAATAAAGATTAAGCATAAAGTGATGGAGTCAATAAATTCTTATTTAGGAATTATTGGATTTGCAGAGAATGAGAAAGTTGATCTTATTGTAATGAATACACATGGGAGAAAAGGTATAAAAAGGCTTGCATTGGGGAGCGTTGCAGAGAAAGTGATTCAGGAAGCGCCCTGCTCCATATTGGCCCTTAAGCCTACAAAATAAGATGGAAAAATCAGAGAATTATTTTTTTAAGATGTAAAGTTACACCAATATATAATACATAAGCACAATACTCACACAATATTGAATAAGTGTCTTCTAACCGATAACCTTAAATGTACAAACAATTATGGTTGATGAAAACACTTTAAATAAGCAATCTTCAGAGCAAGTTTCAGAAAAAGAAATAGAAGAATATGATATAAAGACTAAAGCTGAAACGCGTGTTTCGGCACCTCCAGCACTCCTTCGCCCACGTCTTGTACTTGACACAAGCCTATTTGTTAATCCTGATACCCAGGGCCAATTTGGTAAAAATCTGGGGGAAGCAGTACAGAGGCTTGTCAAGATCGCACGAGGGAAAAACATCGAACTATATATGCCAATCTCTATTTTTCGTGAACTCTCCCACTTCGCTTTGCCAGAAGCACTAATATCATTCCGTCAAGAAGCCATTGTACGGGCACCCGACATTTATAACATGCAGGTACCGGCTGCCATATTCCATAATTTTATTCGCGAATTACGTGAACGCATAAACAAAGGACTGCGAATTGCGGAAGAGGCAGTCCATAAAGAACCTACAGCAGACAACTTACGCCGATTAAGACAACAATACCGAGAGGCTCTGCGAAGCGGTATGGTAGATAGTGTAGAAGATCTAGACGTAGTCTTACTTGCAAAGGAAATCGGAGGCGCAATCTTATCAGCGGATGAGGGAATTGCTAAGATGGCGGAAGCACTGGGTATAGAGGTTATTTCGGCTACTTACTTTATCCATATGTATGGCGTGGAAGAAAACTCTAAGTGAAGGGAAATGCCTGATATTACACGCGGCGTCGAGGAACGTGAATATAACGGAATCAAATACTGGAGATACGCAGACGATATTGGTAACACTCTACGAGGAACAGTTGTTTTATTCGACGCGAGCGGACAAATTCCAATACGTACTATTCCGGGCTTTCCTCACATAAAGCGAGTCTATCGCTTACGTCCCGGTGTGAAGCGTTTTTTCCATGCGAATCCATTTTTTGCAGAGGAAAAGCTCGATGGTTATAATGTCCGTCTCTTGCTCCATCAGGGTCAGCCCCTTGCCTTAACACGGGGTGGTTTCATATGCCCATTCACCTCGGAATGGGCGGAGATCTGGTGGCAGCGTTATAGACTTGACCGCTTCTTTGCCGATTACCCGGACTATGTCTTGTTTAGCGAGGTGCTCGGAGATAATCCTTATAATTCGCAAAAAGATCCGACTATTCCCTCGGGATTATATTTCTTCGTCTTCGAAATTGTAGGAAGGGATGGAGAATTGATACATGTTCGTGATCGCTATAGGTTGGTCGAAAGCCATGAACTACCAACGGTACCTCTTTTGGGCCAATTTTCTTCTGACCGGATTGACGAGCTATTTGAGGTTTTGCGCAATCTCAATGAAAAAGAGCGAGAAGGCGTAGTGCTTAAAAGCAGTACGAGTAGACGAGCCATGAAATTCGTGACACCACGTACGGATTTGCGAGATATTCGAGATAACTTGATTCTTGAGTTTGATTTGGAACCCAGTTTTATTACCAACCGCCTGCTGAGAACGTCGCTTTTCGTAAGGGAATTTGGTTTAAACGAGGACGAATACGCTTATCATCTAGGTAAGGCGTTTTTAGAGGGTTATGCAAATCTTGAGACGTTTGAGTCGGCCAGTGAGACTTATAATATTTATGTTCAGCAAATCCAGACATGGAATGCCCTTCGAGCCCTACTTAGCGTTCATGTTACTATTAAGACAGAAAGTATTAGGTCTGTCGTATTGCATGGTATTGATATGTTGAAGATAGAGTTTAGGCGAGTTTTTCGTAAAAGTACCAAACGTTACCGCGAGATCCTTCGCGGCTACGGTCATATAGATTAAAAGCTATACTCGAAATTATGTTTTACTGTTGGGAAGCATTTCTTTCGACTAAAATCTCATTTCCTTCAATTTCGATTTTAACATCATCCAGAAATCTTTTCACAACTTCTGCATTTGTCCTAATATGCCCAGTAATTTTTGGAGTTCTAAAGGATGATTTACCGCGAGCTAGAGCAAGAGGCAAGATCAACTGATCAGCCATATTTTCGTCAACCGTTGCGTCGCTTTTGAGGAAAATAATCAACTTTTGACACGCTTCCTCTGCTACCTCCTCCATTCTTTTTCCTATTTCTCCAAGTGCGCTGTAGCATACAATTGATCTTTCAAACACCGCCTTTAGGAATACAACGGCTCCGCGTCCATACGACGGAAGCTCCATTACTTCTACTTGATTTGGAACCTTGTTCTCTCTAAGCATTTGAACAACCCTGTTTTTTCCCCTTTCTGCAACCTCTTTTGGAAGCCCTCCCACTGCTGAAGTTCCAAAAACTTTTATTAAATCACCCCTTTCTTTAAGTTCCAGCGGTAAAACAACCCCTATAGGTTCAATACTGAAGATTATTTCTCCTCCCCCCTTTGGATAAAAACCAGCGCGTTTCAACTCCATCTCGGCTTTAAAACCCATTCGCTTCATAAACGGGAGCCATCCCTCTTTTAGAAATTCATAAGGCGGGCTCCAGGAAACATGTGTGCCACCTCTTATACTGAGAATGGAAACAGATTTTCCTCTAATAGCCAAAGGAAAAAAGATTGTTTGAAGAACGAGAGATGTTGCTCCAGCAGTTCCTACATCGAAATCATAGTCTCCTGATACTATTTCTTTCGGGATAAATTTGAGCCTGATTGAGCCTAGCTCTGCACCCTCTAAATAGGCGGAGCTTATCTTTGCTGCTGAATGTACCGATGTAAGGTGCTGAGGGCGTAACCCCGGATTTCTCCTATCTGCTCTTATATTTACTATCTCGAACGGCTTTCCGGTAATGATCGAGAGTGAAAGGGAAGTTCTAAGAATTTGACCCCCACCCTCTCCAATTGACCCGTCTATCTTTATGAAATCCATAAGAAGCTCCGCGTTTCTTCTTGTTTAACCATCGAATCTTTCAACCACAGTACAAGATACAGAATTGATTATAATATTTAGAAAGTAAAGCTTTGCCCTATTTTCGGATAACTGACATAACATCAATGTTTCACCGAAGCGAGCAAGGCGGTCCGAAAGAATAGCCTTAAAAAGATAAAGGATTTCTTGAAAAAGAGGAAGGTTATATAGTAAACTTATAGAGGACGAATTATTCAAAGTAAACTTTAATATCCTAGTAGATCACGGTAAATTTTGAGTACGACGTTGCACGATAGTTATTTTCCCCGAACTGTCCAACGTCTTAAAATCTGACAGTTTCATATTGAGCTTTCTAAGTAATTCAACCGATTATTAAAATAATCATTAATAAAGTTAAATAGTTACTGCCATGGCATAACTATTGCGATTAAGATCAGATAAGTAAATTCTTCTAGGAGGAGGTGTCAAAATGAAGATGAGAGCGAATGTTTTTAAAGGCCCCGACAAAATAGGGCTAGAAGACCGTCCGGTTCCAAAGGCAGGTCCCGGCGAGGCGGTTGTCAAAATAACTCTCACCACAATATGCGGCACCGATGTTCACATAATGAGAGGAGAATACCCGGTGAGAAAAGGTCAAATCATAGGGCATGAACCGATCGGACTTATCTACGAGCTTGGCGAAGGCGTTACCGGATATAAAAAGGGTGAGCGAGTAGCGATTAATGCGATTACTCCTTGCGGTCAGTGCGAATACTGTCTTTCTGCAAACTGGGCTCAGTGCGGAGGGTTTTTGGGCGGATGGAAGATGGGAAACACAATTGACGGCTGTCAGGCGGATTACGTAAAGATTCCAAACGCTATGGCAAATTTAACCAAGATTCCCGATGAACTCTCCGACGAGGACGTGCTTTTTACTACGGATATCTTCTCGACCGGTCTTTCCGGCGCCGAAAGCGCACATATACAAGTCGGAGATATAGTCGCGGTATTCGGGCAGGGGCCGATTGGGCTAAGCGCTGCCGCAGGAGCCAAGCTTAAGGGCGCCGCTTTAATTATTACAGTTGACAGCGTTCCTTCAAGGATTAAGATGTCACAAAAGATGGGGGCCGATGTTGTGCTCAATTTTAAGAAAGTAGACCCGGTTAAAGAGATAATGAAGATTACGAACGGAAGAGGAGTGGATGTGGCGATTGAAGCAATAGGACTTCAAGAGAGCTTTGAGAACTGTGTAAAGTGCACCCGCGTTGGAGGGACAATATCGAGCCTTGGAGTTTACCCGGCACATCTTGGGAACATAGGAGTGCCACTACAGGATTTCGGTTTTGGAATAGCCGATAAGAAGATCGTTTCAACCTTATGCCCGGGTGGAAAAGAAAGGATGAGAAGGTTAATTTCTTTAGTCAAAAATGAAAGAGTTAATTTAAGGCAACTCATTACCCATAGGTTTTCATTAGATGAAATACAAGAAGCCTATAGAATATTTTCGAATCAACTAGATGGAGTCGTTAAAGTTGCTATAACACCTTAAAAGCTAAGTTGGATATAACGTAACTTCAAAGAATGTCTTTGAAGTTTTTGGCGAGTCAGAATAAGACTGGAGTATAGCCATTATCATTCTAAAAAAATAAAAAAGGAGGTTAAAAGATGAACATACAGAGAATATTATTCCCCACTGATTTTTCTTTGCATTCAGTAAAAGCGAGGGAATACGCAATTTATCTAGGAGAAAAACTTGGTGCAAGTTTATATATACTTCATGAAATAGAACCCCTGGATTATACCGATATAGATGCCGAAGTTAAACAATTCTACAAAGATATCGAAGCTCAGATGGAGAAAAAGATAAAGGAGGAAGAAAATATTTTTGAGAAAAGGGGACTTCGAGTCGAGAAGATTATAGTCATAGGTCCGCGCTGGCGTGTCATTAATACATTTGCGAAGGAGAAGAAGATAGACTTAATAATCATGGGTTCCCACGGACTTAAGTCGGAGACCGGTCAACTCGCAATAGGAACCA
>JACPIY010000104.1 GCA_016187835.1 Deltaproteobacteria bacterium
TCTAGGCAGGTCTGGTCAAGTCTGGGAAAGGCAGTATTACGAGCGAGGCATTAAATATGAGGAGTCGTTGATTGAGGTGGTAAAGTATTGCTTAAAAAACCCTGTCAGGAAAGGTTTGGTAGATGATTTTAGACAGTATCCGCATTGGTACTGCGTGTATGAGTTGGAATAATCGCGCCAGGGATGGCGCTCTTACATAAACAACATAATATAGGAGCAACTTCCAGTTGCGACATGGTATAGTCGCACCAAGCCTGTACTGAGCTTGCCGAAGTAATGGTGCTTCTACGTTACAGTGCTATTCCCTAATATCACTCCAACTCGGAATTCCACCCAGGCTCCTTGCTGCTTTTACTGCGCGTACTATTGATTCTGAAATAAGCTCAGCGGCGATGATTCCAACTGCATTTGCATCACCTTCGTGATTCCCGCACGACACTGCAAACACCAGATCACCATCCGATATAGTATGAGAAGGTGCGATGACCCTTGTGATACCGGTTTGCCCGATTCTGGCAATTCTCATGAGCTCAAGCTTTGAGAATTTGGCATTCGTAGCTATAACAGCCAAGGTTGTATTTTCAAATGGCTCGAACCTCCGTGTAAACCCTCGTTTAAACAAATCCACCGAGCCGATAAACTCCATTGCATCATGGGAATTTCTCACTCCAGCAATAATCTCTCCACTCTGTGGATCAACCACATCTCCGAAGGCGTTTACGACAACTATCACTCCAATAACCGTTCCATTCTCCAAGCTGTAGCTTGCTGCTCCAACCCCGCCTTTTGTAGCAGTTTGAACGCCAAATATCTTTCCGATTGTTGCTCCAGTCCCTACCCCAATACTTCCCTCTTGGACAGGTAATGAGGTAGCTGCAAGACAGGCTCTATAGCCCATTTCAGCGTCAGGTCTTACTTTCCCGTTCCCTATCCCAAGGTCAAAGACAACTGCTGTAGGAACCGAAGGCACAATCTCTCCATAGCCGACATCAAGCCCAATTCCTTGCTCCTCAAGATATTTCATCACACCAGCCGCAGCATCCAATCCATAAGCGCTGCCCCCTGTTAGAAGAATCCCGTGAATTCGCCCGTAAGAGTGATAGGGAAGAAGACCATCTATCTGTCTTGTACTCGTCCCCCCACCTCTTAGATCAATAGCGCCTGTTGCCTCCTTATCAAATAGAATAACCGTGCAGCCTGTTATTGCTTCAAAATCAGAGGCATGCCCAACCCTCACTCCGGAAACATCTGTAATTGAACCCATGTTTATCATTCTAAATTCAATACAATCAATTTCCAAGTTATTCCAGTTCAGCCACAGCTAATTTCACAATAAATACCGCTTGCTTTCAAGTTGATGTGCTGGAACTCAGCTTGAGACGCAATATGATTCTATAAAAAACATACTTATACCAATTGCCTCTAATCAAACCACATTTAGTTCAAATGGATTCGCTCTTTACAAGCTCAGAGCGAACGGCATCTGAACCAAGCCATGCATCTGGGCTCACGATAGACCGTTCATGCTGAGCCTGTCGAAGCATGAACAGAAACAATTAATCTTTGCTAAATAATAATATGATCTCTTCAATGGCAATTGGTATTATTCATTGCGCAGGTAATCAAGAATGATTTTAGTCAATTCGTCGCCTTGTTTCGTTTTGAAGATGTTCTGCGCATGGGCGCTTCCCTCCAGGAGTTTAAGTGCCTTTGGTTCGGGAGCGCGTTCATACTGTTCTCTCACTTTGGACACCAGCGGTTCATCCCGGCTGGCGATAAAGAGGAATCTGCCCGCCTTCATATGCTCAGGAGCTTGGATTGGTACAGGTGAAAGTAAAATTACGCTGTTAATTTCCCCCTCTTTTGCCTCTACAGCCGCCTTGGCTGCAGCTCCGCCCCCCATGCTTGCACCGATAAGCGAGACTGTCTTGACTCCCTTACTGCGAATATATTCGACCGCCGCCAAAACATCCAGATACAGTGCTTGTCCCTGTGAACCCGGCACTGACTTTCCGTAGCCCCGGAAGTCCAGAGCTAGCACGGAATAGCCCTCTTTGGAAAGAGTTGTTGCTATCTTGTTCCAGCTCTCCTTATTGAATACAGCCCCGTGTGCCAATACGACAGCGTGACTACCTTCGCCATAAAGATTCGCTACTATTTCCCCACCGTCGGCTGTCTTGAAGGAAACATCACGAAAATTGTCTGACTGTTTTGCCCCTATGAATATCCCAATGCTTACGTAAATGACGATTGCAAAAGATGTTATCGTCTTCATACTATAACTGTCACTTCATCATTTATCTTCATTCATCCTTCTACTCTATGGTTGGAAATCCCTTCTCTTTCCATTCAACTATTCCGCCCAACATGTTGTAAGCTTCTTTAAAACCCAGTTCTTTCATCATATTTATAGTCTTTCCGCTACGGCTTCCAGAGCGACAATGAGTGATGTGCGTTTATTTTTATCGAGCTTATTAAGATCGTCTCTAAAGTTTTCGGAATAGTAGTCAAGAGTTACGGCATTCTCTATGTGTCCCTCAGCAAATTCTTCTGGGGTTCGAACATCGAGAATCACAAAATTCGGATTATTCTTGTTCTTCTCTATTAAGACATGCGCTTCCTCGGGAGTAATATTTTTAATCACCTGGGTTTGCGTTTCAGGTTCTAGAGTATTTGTTTGAGTGTAAGCCCATCCGCTCATCAGCATAATCCCGATAACCAGAGTTCCATAGAGTACAAACATTTTTTTATTCATTCATTTATCTCCCCTCATGGGATATATATTAAGTAGAGACGCGACATGGATTACTACCTATTTTCAAAAGTCGGTCTCATAAATATTATACATAAACCCATTCTAATAGTTTGCTTAATGCGTATGTTCGCTAACCACCAGTAATACTATTTAGAATTTATGCAGGCTTAAAATACGTGAGTTCGACGTAAAAGAGCATATTGTAGCGGAATAATTAAATTGGATTTGATGGCTAAAAAGGCAATCAAACTGTGCAATGAGTCCCCTCGGCCTGAGACTTTGTCGAGCACAGTCGAGACGACCAGGACGAAGGTTTGCTCATTGCTTCCCATATCGTTCGGCTAAGCTTAGTCGAGGACCTCACGACAAAGCCACCAACAAGACCGATGGTCTACCCTTAATTTCCCACCCTTGAAAAGTTATATCGAACACGTTAGAGACTTTCCCACTATATCTTTTTTCCTGTTGACATCAAAAGGGGGGCACCTGTATAATACGAACGTTCGTTAGAAACAAATGTTTGTATTACAACCTCTTTCAAGCAACTCAAATGATGGATGAAAAAGATACAAAAGAGCGGATACTAGATACGGCAGAATGCCTATTCGCAGAGAAGGGAATCAAGGAGACTTCAGTACGTGAGATTACCAGTGCAGCGGAAGCCCACTTAGCAGCGGTAAACTATCATTTTGGCTCTAAGGAAGGACTTATACGTGCAGTCCTTACCCGCCGCACTGAACCCTTAAACAAGGAGCGTCTCCGAATCCTCGAAACCTTTGAAGTTGAAGCAGGAAGTACACCGGTTCCTCTGGAATCAATCCTCCACGCCTTATTTACCCCGCCAATAAAGCTATGTCTCAAACACCCCGATTTTATGCGACTCGCAGGGCGAATGCTTTCCGAACCCGACAAAGAACTTCGTCGTGTCTTTGTGTCTCAATTTGAGGAGGTGTTTCTCCGTTTCAAAACTGCTCTCGGTCGTACACTGCCGGATTTACCCGAAAAGGAGCTTCTATGGAGAATGCACTTCATAGCGGGTGCTATGATCCACACCTACACAAACTACGCGGTACTAGAATCGCTCTCTAGCGGTCTTTGCATACTCACCGACGACGAGGAAGTAGTTGAGAGACTTATCAGCTTCTGTGTTGCAGGACTACGCACACCTCTTCCGGCAAAGATTGGGAAAACATCATGAAATACAAGATTCAAAACCAAATTCGATTGTTTTCCATCTTTATATGTCAAATCATTTTGTTTTCAACTATAAGTTGCTCTATTGGTCAGGATAAAACTTTGACTTTGAACGGAACAATTGAGGCCGATGATATCCTTGTCGGATCAAAAATCGGCGGGCGTGTCATGGAAGTTCTCGTCAAAGAGGGAGATATTGTAAAAGAGGATGAAGTTATTATTAGACTCGACGATGCCGAGTTAATAGCTCGGCGAGACCAGACTCTTGCAAGTATTAAACAGGCAGAGGAACGTGTAAAAGAACGTGAGGCATATTTGCAACTGGTCATAAGTGGCAATCGTGAACAAGAAATCGAGCGTGCAAAAGCCGATTGGGAGGCAGTCAAGGCAAAGCTAGACTTGGCAATCAAGGATGAGGAAAGATATAAAGCCCTTTATGAAAAGGGTGTGGTATCTCGACAACAGAGAGATAACGCAGTAAATCAAGTCATGGTACTAAGGAAAGAAGCAACTTCAGCAAAGAAAACCTATGATTTAATGAAATCCGGATTCCGGAAAGAAGAAATCGCCCAGGCAGAAGCGGAACTGACTCTGGCAAAAGCCTCGCTCGAACAAGCAAAATTTTCTCTCAATGAGATTGAAACCCAGCTTGAAGAAATGACAATCCGTGCTCCAAAGAATGCAATAGTTGAGGTTTGCGATTTGTTTCCGGGAGATTTACTCGGGGTCAATCAGTCAGCTATAACCCTAATCTTACCAAATCGTCTCTGGATAAGAATCTATATACCGGAAAACTACTTGGGATATATGAAAGAAAATGCAAAGGTGGAAGTGAAGGTGGATTCTTTTCCCAAGGATATCTTTTACGGTTATGTGGAGCAGATAAACCGTAAAGCCGAATTTACACCGCGAAATATTCAGTCCGTTGAAGAAAGAGTCAATTTGGTGTTCGGAGTTAAAGTGCGTCTGGACAATTCATCTGGGAAGCTCCGCGCCGGAATGTCCGCCGATGTGACATTCCCAGAAGTGAATAAGATGTAATAACATTTTAAATGAATTAGCTGCAGAGAACACAGAGTTCACAGAGTTTTTATTCATTAAAAAACCTCCCTGTGTTCTCTGTGCACTCTGTGGTAAGTTTGCATATTAAAGTTATTGCTTTGGCATTGGTTAAATCATGGAAACTCCGATTCAGGTAAAAAATCTCTCAAAGAAGTTTGGCTCATTTACAGCCGTAGATAGCATCACTTTTGATATAGGAAAGGGAAATATATTTGGACTACTTGGCCCAAACGGCTCAGGAAAGTCAACCCTTATAAGAATGCTCTGCGGGATTTTAGTCCCGACCTCAGGAACGGCGAGTATACTGGGATACGACATAACAAAAGAACCAGAAGAAATTAAAAGTCACATTGGTTACATGTCCCAGAAATTTAGCCTTTATGAAGACTTAAGCGTTGAAGAAAATATTACATTCTATGCACAGCTATATGGCGTGAACGGGAAAGAATTTCGGGGAAGACGGGATGAGTTGTTTGCACTAACCCACCTCGAACCCTACCTGAAGCAGCGGGCGGGGTTGTTATCGGGTGGATGGAAACAAAGACTGGCGCTCGTCTGCGCAATGCTACACCAGCCCGAATTGATTTTTTTGGATGAGCCGACCGCAGGAATTGATCCTGTCGCACGGCGCGAATTATGGGATTTATTTTTTGAACTATCGGGGAAAGGCATTACTCTTTTTGTAACCACACATTACATGGATGAAGCCGAGCGGTGCAGTCATGTCGGCTACATCTATCTAGGCAAGTTGATCGTAGTAGGTGCGCCGGACAAATTGAAGGAGTTGGCAGAAGTTAACCCAAGTGGGTATAAAAGACTTGAAGTTAATTGTGAACCAGCTACCGAAAAAAAAAAAAAAATCAATCAGTTAAAAGGTGTGAGGGACGCCACAATCTTTGGACAGGCAATTCATTTACTCGTAGAAGAATCATTTAGTGAGCAAGAGCTACATAAGATTTTGGAAAGAGAGGGTTTAAAACATATTGAGATAAGATTAATACTTCCAAGCCTCGAAGACGTTTTCGTATCGCTTACAAAATTAAAGGCAGAGAATACAAAAAATAATGGCAGCTAAAGCTAGGTTTCGCGGACTCAGGGGAATTTTATATAAAGAGATCTTGCAGTTGATGAGAGACCCCATAGCTCTCTTTTTTGCTTTTTTCCCTCCCCTAGTTCAAGTTATCATTTTTGGTTTTGCGATAGATACCGATATTAAACATATACCCGCAGCCTTTTTTAATCAGGATCAACGTCGTGCCAGTCGCGAGTTCATCCAAGAACTAAAAAACACTCAGTATCTAGACTTTGTCACGGAAGCTCATTCCGAGAAAGAACTGGTCGGCGCATTAACGGGTGGAGGCACGTATGTTGGCATCAAGATACCACCTGATTTCTCAGACAATGTAGCTCAGGGTAAGCCCACGAATGTTTTGGTCTTAATTGACGGTTCGGATAACACAATCGCTTCTCAGGCACTTAATATAACAAGCAACGTAGCCCTAAGAAAATCATTAGAAGAACTACTAAAAAAATCCAATAAAACTATTAACGATATGCCACTAGATACTCGCCCTAAAATTCTTTATAACCCAGATTTACGAAGTCAAGACTTCTTCGTACCAGGGGTTATAGGTGTAGCCCTACAACTATCAACAATTATTCTTACCGCCTTTTCCATTGTTCGAGAAAGAGAACGGGGAACATTGGAGCAACTTATGGTGACCCCGCTCTCCAAATTCGGCCTGCTCCTTGGAAAAATAATTCCATATACCGTACTTGCATTCGCTCTCGCTTGTTTCCTTTTCTTCATCATGGTTGTGATTTTCAAAGTGGATATAGCTGGAAGTGTTCTTCTTCTTGTGACGTTAACCGTGGTTTATATTTTTACAAACTTAAGTATCGGATTACTGATTTCTACTAGGGCTCTAACTCAGACGGAAGCAATACAGATGGCTGTGGCAACTCTTCTCCCTTCTATATTCCTTTCGGGCTATATTTTCCCTCGGTTTACAATGCCGGGTATTTTTTATGCCCTTAGTTTCCTTATTCCAACAACTTATTACATGAATATTCTACGCGGCATTATACTGCGGGATGCTGGGCCGGTAGATTTAGGTCTGGACATTATTGTACTGAGTTCAATTGGTATAGTACTTTTTCTTCTCGCCGTTAAGCGGTTCAAAAAACAGATCTCTTAGCATGAGTTCGAGATAGTTTTATTTAGAGTTTATTTTTAGATTTTGAATCCTAAGGGAATTTCCCATAACAAAAAGACCGCTTATAATCATGGCAAGTGTTGCAATCACTGGTTTTAGAAGCCCCATTGCGGCAAGGCCTATTCCAATTGTGTTGTAAAAAAAAGCCCAGAAGAGGTTCTCTTTTATCTTACCTTGAGTTTTTTTTGCAAGTTTTAAAACCCAAGGAATTTTTTTTAAATCATTCCCAAGCAAACTCGCATCCGCCGATTCACGGGTAATATCAACACCGCATCCAAGGGCTATTCCCACATCTGATGCGGCAAGTGCTGGAGCGTCGTTTATCCCGTCTCCGACCATAGCAGTAAGACCGTTTCTATTTTTCGATGCTTTGATTTCATTTACCTTATCCTGAGGAAGGAGTCCGCTTCTTACCTCAACTCCGAGATTCTTTGATAGAGCCTCACCAACAAACTTATCATCCCCCGTTATTACAAAAATATCTATGTCTAAGTCCCTTAAACTCAAAACAGCTTCTCCTGCTTCTTCCCTGAGTTCCTCGGAGAATCCCAGAATGCCTTTCACTTCTTGTCCCCAACCGCAGAAAGCCACCGTTTGTCCTTCTGATTCCAATCTTTTTTGTTCATTAACTATAGCTTCATTACGCACTAACCCTATTTTTTCCATGAATCTTCTACTACCTATATAAACAGTCTCGCCAAGTTCACCCACTTTTCCCTGAACTCCCATACCTGGACTAGCTCTAAATTCGGAGATCGGAATAAGTACGTAACCTTTTTTAGAAGCAAATTCACCTAAGCTTTTCCCTAATGGATGCTCGGAGGCAGATTCTAGAGAAGCACTAGTTGATATGAAATCTGATAAACTGATTCTCGAATTTGAATCAACAAAAACCGAAGAAATCTCCATCTTTCCCTTTGTAAGGGTACCCGTCTTATCAAAAAAGATTCTCTTTATATGAGAAAGCCTCTCCACAGTTTCTCCTGTTCGCAAAAGGACTCCTTCTTTTGCAGCTCTTCCGAGAGCAACCCAGATTGCCATCGGAGCCGCAATCCCAAGTGCACATGGACAGGAGATAAGGAGGACGGAGAGTGAATTCATAAGTGCAATGTTGATTCCCGATTTAAAACTCCAGAATATAAAAGTGAGAGCTGAAATCAGTATTGCGATGGGAATAAAAATCGCCGAAATTCTATCGGCTAATCTTTCAACCAGCGACCTTGACTTCCTTGCCTCTTCGAGGAGTTTAACAAGGCGGGATAGAATTCTTTCCTCTCCAACATCAGTCGCCTTGTATATCAACATTCCGTCTATGTTTAAGGTACCTGAAATGACTCTGCATCCTTTTTCTTTAAAAACGGGCTTTGATTCTCCGGTAATCATGGATTCATCCACGCCGCCTTCTCCTTCGATTACCTCCCCATCCACAGCCAGACTCTCACCGGGGATAACTTTGACTATGTCTCCCTTTTGTAAGGACTGGCAGGAAACCTTTTTTTCAACTCCGTCTCTTATGATAGTTGCTTCTTTCGGACTGCGTTCCAGAAGCTCTTTTATTACGCTTGATGCCTGTGCTTTTGCGCTTGCTTCAAGAAATCTTCCCAATGTTACAAGCACAAGAATCATCGAAGCCGTATCAAAATAAACTTTTCCCTGAGACTTAAAAGTGGAAACGACAGAAAGAAGATATGCTGAGAAAGTTCCAACAACAATAAGAGTATCCATATTGAGCATGAATTCTGAGATTCCTTTTACCGAATTCCTTAAAATCGGGATTCCAAGAAAGATCATCACAGGAATAGCGAGAACTAGCATAATGTAATTGACTTTTGAAGCGACACCTTCTTCAAAAGGGTAGAAGTAATCCGCATAACTCAGCACCATAACGTTCATGGAAAAAAATGCACCAAGCCCGAGTCTTGCGAGTATCCACAGGGCTTCTCCTTCTTCGCCTTTTTCACCGGTGATTTCGTGGGCAAGAACGCATCCGTAGCAACAGTATGATAGATTTTTCCGTAAGAGAGGTCTCTTAGGAAGCAGAAGTCCGCATTGATAGCAGGATTCAGCAGGTTTATTCATCTTATTAATGGGAGAAATGTCCCTTATACCCTAATTCAGAGACGTATGGTAAAAATGCTCGAGCAAGGGTTATTATCCCAAATATAACTATTACCAATCCCGGAACGCGGCTTATACTTGCTTTGAATCTCGGGGATAAAATTTCACCTAAATTCCCCAGGAGAAGCATAGTGGGAATCGTTCCCAAGCCCAGAGAAAGCATGGTTAATGCTCCTTTGTCTGGAGAACCGGATGCCGTGGCTTTAAATAGAAACGCATAAATAAGCGGGCAGGGGAGAAACCCGTTAAAAATTCCAAGATAAAACGGGGCGGCCAGGCTTTTATATCCAATTAAAGACGCCATTGCTTTTTTGAGGAACATATAAAAAGGGGTAGGACCGGGGATTGTTTTTTCGTTTAATATTCCAAGTATCTGAAGTCCTATCAGAACCATAAAAACCCCCGCGATGACTGAGACGATCACCTGCCCACTGAAAATCGTTTGCATCTCGTTAATCATAAGACTGAACGAACCGAATGCCGCCCCTAGAAATGTATATGTAAAAATTCTTCCAAAGTTATATAAAAGATGACTTGAGATTTTCCGTGTGGCGCTTCCTTTGGAAACAGATGCTATAGCAATAGGAAAACCGCCACACATACCTATACAGTGAAACGAACCTACCATTCCGGCAACAAAAACAAGGATATATTCTATTAACATCAAATTCACGTAAATAGCAAAAAGTCTTGTCTTACTCTATCCAAAGAATTTGAGTTGTTACTCTTGTACTCGCAACTTCTCTAACTCTTCTGCCGTCCAGGGAGTTGTACGATCGGAAGTCTCTTTACGAATTTTATCTACCATATCCGGTGTGATTTCTTCTGCTGAGTTTCCCCAGCTCGTTCTTTCATGTGTAAGGACAGCAGCAATCTCCTCATTTGAAAGCTTTGATCCCCATTCGGGCATGACGTTGTTATACGTCGTCCCTCTTACTTCTATAGAACCCTGTAGGCCGTTAAGTACAATGCGAATTGGAGTCTCAGGATCTTTGAGCAACCAATCTGATCCCGCCAGTGGAGGAAATGCACCAGGCAAACCCTGACCATTAGATTGATGGCATGCAGCGCAAACACTTGCATAAACATGTGCCCCATCTACTGTAGGTTTTGTTTCCCCAGGCTTTGAAACTGTCGTCACTGGAGCTGCAGTTTTTCCTTCTTCTAATAAATGAACATAAGGACCGAATGTTCCTCCATATCGCCCCAGGTAAAATCCTGCCCAAAAGATAAGGAGAACAGAAATAATCCAGAGCCACCAGGGAGGGGGTTCAAGCCCTTCTCTTGGCTCCGGCGGTTCACGAAAAGCCTGCCGATGAAGATCATAGATGTCGTGTTTTTCTTCCTCAGGACGAAATCGCCATTCGGATTCCGGTCTTTTGTCACTCATTATTATTCACTTTTTGCTCAATCGAGTAAGTATGGTTGAGACTCACGAGATAAGCCACCAAATCAAGGGCCTCGTGAGTTGCTATTATAACCTTACCTTCAGGAGCGAATTCCTCTGGCACTGGAACAACCCGTTCTCCTTTTGCAGCATAAACTTCTTTTGAAAATACTTCATCTTCTTTGAAAAGCCAGGGATAGGGAGGCATAATCGAACCAGGAGAAGTTGCTCTTGGGTCGTAGAGGTGAATTAAGTGCCAGTCTTCGCTCGGCTGCCGTGCTGCGATGTTAAAAAGATCCGGGCCGGTTCTCATTGTCCCTAGTAGATGAGGCTTGTCATAGACATAATCTCCGGGTACCGATGGTCTTCCCCAGCCGCGCTTTTGGTCTGCTCCAAATCCCTCTGGACGGGTCTGCTGGCTGTGACAGTAAATGCAACCCTCGCGTATGTAGATGGCTCTTCCGCGAAGTTGCTGGTCTTTATAAGGTTTTAACGCAGAAGCGGGTTTTATTTCACGTATTTGAAGACCTGGAATCATTGTCAAGCCTGCCCACCCCAGGAATAGAGTAGCCAGCACACCCAAAAAGAATATCGAGGCCCTAATGTACATCATCTAGTAGCTGCCTCCGGTTCTTCGCGCCAGGGTGGGGTCAGTCTTATTGCACCTTTACGGGTAACCATGAGAGTAAAAATATAGATAAAGAACAGGTGTCCGATAAGAATAAGCACGCCTGCTATAGAGCGGGCTAAAAGATAAGGTTTTGTTATATTCACAGATTCTATAAAAGGTTGAGAAGCATCATTCATATAAAACCCCTGCAAAATTCCTCCAATGGTCAAAGATACTACGTACAATGCAATGCCCAAAGCTACAAACCAGAAATGGAATTTGATGAGAACCGGATATGGCCATTCCCACTTCACCAGTCTGGGCATAATGTAGTAAATCGCTCCAAAAAGAATCATGGTAAAGAACGCATATAAACCGAGGTGCGCATGTCCTATGGTGTAATGAGTAAAATGGGAAACCTCACTGAAGGAGCGGAGAGCTTCTATGGAGCCCTGAAAGCTCACTGCAGTGTAGCACATGGCACCAAAGACCACGAAGCGTAGAGTCGGGCTATATTTGAGTTTTTTAAAATGCCCAATCATAGTCAGGTGGTGATTAATCGCCACAGTAATAACCGGAATAAACATAAGAACGCTTGCCACAATAGATGTGCTTATAAGCCAAGTAGGGAGAGGTCCGCCGACCAGATGATGTATACCGTTCCAATTGTAAAAGAGCGCGAATGTCCAGAAGCCTAGTAGCGAAAGGTAGTAGCTATGTATAGGACGTCCTATTACCTTGGGAATAAAATAGTAAGCGGCGGCTAGTCCGGCAGGCGTGACCCAAACTGTTAAAAGATTATGTGCATACCACCAATTTGCAGCCGCTTGAGTCACTCCGGAATAAAAGGGCAGATTGGCTATAAGATAAAGAATAGGGAACCAGACGACGGATGCGAGCACATACCAGAGAGAAACATATATATGTTTTACTTGTCGCGCGTGAAAGGTACGTAGTATGGAAAGGGAAAGAGAAACAGCAGCAGGTGTAATCAGATAAACTGCTATTCTAGGAAATTCCAGCCATTCCATTCCCTGGGTATGTCCGCCAAGTATAGAGATTATTCCATACAATACACCCATATTCCAAAGAAGAACCGAAATATATAAAAGCCTAGGCCAACCCACTTCTGTGCGACACAACCTGGCTGTGAGCCAAACATAGCAGCCTGCTATCGCCATCGAAGCCCAGCCGTAGATTACGGCATTTAAATGAGCAGGACGAACTCTACCAAAAGTGAGAGCGGGGATTGAACCTAGCCAGTCAGGAAAATTAAACTTTATTGAAGCAATAAGTCCAAAAACCGTTCCTATAAGCAGCCAAAATACGGCAGATGTAAAAAAGGCAATTACGGGGCCCGAGGCGGAAGCATCAGTTAATACACGGGAAGTTAATTCAGGAGATTCGTTTATATTAAAAGTCTCCTGATCTGAATTCATACCTCTCCTCTCTTTTGTAAGACTACACAGCCACTGATAAACACGAGTTTACATCAATTAATGTTCTGATGACAAATGATTTTTTCATTTCTGTCAATTTGTGGAAGCGCCGAGTCACTATCTGTGATTTTATATCTGTATAGCTAATCTCTCTTCTCAGTTGATTCCTCGGATTCAGGAAAACCAAAAGTGTTATCGGTCATTTTTCCAACGGGTTCTTCTTCATCGAAAATAGCATAAGCGCCGGAGCTTAAGTCTTTAAATTGCTTGCTACGTACAGCCCATAAAAAGGCAAACATCGCCATAGCTCCACCCAGAAGAGCTACAAGAATAAGAATAAGACCGGCTAAAGGAAGTGGCATAAGTGTTGCCATCTATTTTACCCGCTTAGAAGAAACCTTAAAACTCATCAAAACTCATCTTATGAATCCAAATTATTTCCTGTGAATTCAGTTTGATTTCTGATTGATTTCGGATTATTTCCTAGTAGGAATTTCATACGGTAGGAGTTATCAGAGATTGAGTTCCGATCTTAACCAATGCATAACTTGACAGAAGTGAATATCCAGATAAAATCTAAAAATCCTTTTTAGTCAATTGCTGAGAAGGGTAAAACCTCATAGGTTTTCGGTATTATACTAGGGTAACATAGATCATTTTCTAGCCTCTAGCCAGGTAGACAATTCAAAAAAATGGATAAAATAAAGGACATTGTGTGATGTCAACAGAGTGGAGGGTTTGATTTGCTTAATGCTTAGATATTTGCCTGCTTTTAAAACCACAAAAATTTTATTTCTGACCTTCATTTTTCTTATTGCCTGTTCTTCTTTGTCCTACGCAATTACAAATACACAAGATTTGAATGACGTAGGTGTTGATGAAAAACTAGGAGAGGCGATTCCCCTCGACCTAACATTTACTAATGAAGAGGGAAAGCCGGTAAAACTTGGAGACTTCTTTGAAGAAGATAAACCGGTAATTTTAACTCTCGTGTATTACGAGTGTCCGAGGTTATGCACATTTATTTTAAATGGAGTTCTTGATGCAGTGAATGGGCTCTCTTCCCTCTCACTGGGAAAGGACTTCAAAATAGTAAGTGTAAGCTTCAATCCCGATGAATCATATCAACTGGCCGCGAAAAAAGCGAGTAATTACTATAAAGGATTAGAAAACAGTCACTTCCCCAAGGGAAATTGGCATTTTCTCACTGGAGACGAGGAAAATATAGGCAAGCTAACTCAGGCAGTAGGATTTAAATATAAGAAGGATGGAGAAGAATTTGCTCATCCTTCGACTATAATCATCCTAACTCCAAAAGGGGAAATATCACGCTATCTTTACGGTGTTCAGTATGAACCAAAAGACCTCAAACTTGCCCTTCTTGAAGCATCAAACGGGGAGATAGGTTCTTCTAGGATATTGAATAAAGTCTTGCTTTTTTGCTACCACTTTGACCCGGTTGGGAAAAAATACGCCCTCCAGGCTCTGAATGTGGTAAAAGCCGGAGGTGTGGTAACGCTTTTATCTTTGGTCGGGTTGTTGACCTATTTCTGGAAAAAAGAGAAGAAAGAGTCCCAATAGTACGGGGGGTTAGAAAAGAGAAATGAATTGGCTTCCTGAACAGGCATCAGATTTTGCCGGTAGAGTGGATACCGTTATATGGTTTGTCACAATAATTTCACTAATATCTTTCATTCTTATTACGATTGGCCTAGTTTACTTTGCAATAAAATACAGGCGAAGGAGTGAAAACGACGAAACTCCTTATATAACCGGCAACCTCTTTCTTGAGATGTTATGGACGGTAATACCTTCGATTCTTGTAATGGTGATCTTCGTATATGGATTTGTTGTCTATAGAGATATGAGAACACCTCCACAGGACGCTCTTGAAGTAAACGTTACGGGAAAACAGTGGCTCTGGCAGTTCCAGTATCAGAACGGCAAGTCTACAATTAACGAACTGTATGTTCAGCAAGACAAACCCGTGAAGGTGGTAATGAGGTCTGACGATGTTATCCACAGCTTTTTTGTCCCTGCCTTTAGGGTAAAGCAAGACCTGATTGGCGGGATGTACACATACCTCTGGTTCACTCCAACAAAGGTTGGGATTTTCGATCTGTACTGTGCCGAATACTGTGGAACCGGACATTCGGCCATGTTGGGTAAAGTAATAGTTATGAGTCCAGAAGCATACGATAGATGGGAAAAAGGGGAAGAGGAAGAAGAAGGAAAAGCAGTTGCCGGTCTTCCTCCCGACCAACTGGGTGAAAAACTCTACAAGGAGAGGGGTTGTAATGCCTGCCACAGCATAGACGGGAGCACCCTCGTCGGTCCTACATGGAAAGGATTATTTGGTCACGAAGTAAGTTTGACAGACGGTTCAACAGTTACTGCAGATGAAAACTACATCAGACAATCAATATTAGAACCCCAAGCAAAAATGGTAAAGGGATTTGGGCCTGTTATGCCGGCATTTAAAGGAATTCTGAGCGACGATGATGTTGCTGCAATAATTGCTTATATAAAAACTTTGAAATAAGGTCTGTATGTAAGGAGGAGAATTGTCATGGCAAATCACACTATTGCCGAAACCCTGTATGTTCCGTATCTGGATGAAAAAGGGATACTTTCTTGGCTCCTTTCCACTGATCACAAACGGATAGGAATCATGTACCTCATCTCTATCTCAACCTCTTTCCTCATAGCCGGGATTTCGTCCCTTCTTATGAGGCTTGAGCTCATAGCACCCGGTAAAACCATTGTAGACGCACATCAATACAACGTGCTCTTTACATTTCATGGAACTGTTATGGTCTTCTTCTTTATCGTACCAGGGCTTGCTGCAAGCTTGGGAAACTTTCTTATTCCCCTAATGATAGGAGCACGGGATGTGGCATTCCCGAAACTTAACCTTGGAAGCTACTGGCTTTATTTGCTAGGGGCAACAATCCTCCTAATCTCCCTTTTAAAACCGGCAGATACGGGCTGGACGTTCTACACTCCTTATAGCATCAAGACTGGAACCGATGTTATTCTCCTTACTACGGGGATTTTTATACTGGGTATGTCTTCAATTCTTACAGGACTTAATTTTATTGTAACCATACACAAGCTAAGAGCACCAGGGATGACGTGGCATCGTCTTAATCTTTTTGTATGGGCTTCCTATGCAACAGCCATACTTCAGCTTCTTGCAACCCCGGTGGTTGGTATTACGCTCCTTCTGCTTATTATGGAGAGGGTTTTTGGAATCGGCTTCTTTGACCCTGCAAAGGGGGGAGACCCGATTTTATTCCAGAACTTTTTTTGGTTCTATTCACATCCTGCGGTCTACATCATGATACTTCCTGCTTTTGGAGTAATCTCGGAAATAATACCGGTCTTTTCCCGAAAACCTATCTTTGGTTACAAAGCTATGGCTTATTCTCTTCTCGCAATAGCTCTTATCAGCTTCCTTGTCTGGGCTCATCACATGTTTGTAAGCGGTATGTCGGAAGTAGCAGCGACGATTTTCTCTTTTCTTACTATGCTTGTCGCTATTCCTACAGCAATCAAGGTTTTTAACTGGACGGCAACCTTGTACAAAGGCTCTATACAATTACACTCCGCCATGCTTTACGCACTCTCTCTTATTTTCCTTTTTACTATAGGGGGACTTACAGGTGTTTTCCTTGGTTCACTTGCTGTGGATGTGCATCTACATGACACGTACTTTGTTGTTGCACACATGCACTACGTCATGATAGGTGGAACTGTAATGGGCTTCTTTGGTGCACTTCACTTCTGGTATCCAAAGATGTTTGGGAAGATGTTTAATGAAAAGGTTGCAAAGGTTGCGTGGGCATTAATATTTATTGGTTTTAATGTGACTTTCTTTCCTCAGTTTATCCTGGGAACACTGGGAATGCCGAGAAGATACGCCGACTATCCCCCTGAATTTCACTCGCTTCACGAGCTTTCAACTATTGGTTCTTTGATTTTGGGAATAGGGGTATTCATTATGACTGTAAATCTGTTAAGAGGGCTTACTAATGGAGAAAAAGCGCCCGAAAATCCGTATAACTCCGTATCATTAGAGTGGCAAGTGCCATCCCCACCGCCACACGAAAACTTCGAAAAAATACCTGTCGTGACTGACTATCCTTATGTATACGGGAAAAAGAATACACAGGAGGGCTAATTTAAATGGAAGAAATAGCAATGGAAGATACCCATAGTCACGGACATCAGATAGACCCTAAAGTTGAATATTCGGCAGCAAAATTTGGAATGTGGCTTTTTCTCGGTACTGAGATTCTACTCTTTGGAGGTCTTTTTGCGGCTTATGCGATTTTCAGGGCAAAGTATGCGGAGCTCTTTCATGAACAGCACAAAGAGCTTGATGTGACCCTCGGTGCCATAAACACCGTAGTGCTAATCTTTAGCAGTTTGACTATGGCCATGGGTGTTTCGGCAATTCAGCGTGGAAAGAGAAACCTTCTTAGCATCCTTTTGGTCATAACGATTCTCTGCGGCATCGCATTCGGAGTCAACAAGTACTTTGAATACGGCGCCAAGTTTGAGCATCACCTAACTCCAGGCACCAGCATTTTCTTTGCCCTCTACTTCATGATGACAGGGCTTCACATGCTACACGTCTTTGCAGGCATTACTATTCTTACCGTATTGCTTGTGCTTAATTTGAAGGGGAAATTCTCAGCCAACTATAACACGCCAATAGAGGTAGGCGGTCTTTACTGGCACCTGGTAGACCTTATATGGATATATCTATTCCCACTGCTTTATCTAATATCGTGAACGGAGGATAACTAATTATGGCGACAAAAACACATAGCGAAGAACATCATCATGATCATGAAGAACCCCATATTGTAGGAAACTCAGTTTATATAATAGTTTGGGTTGCCCTTATGATTTTAACCGGGATTACAGTTTGGGTTGCTCGTCATAACTTTGGAGTATTCAATATAGTGGTTGCCCTTGGGATTGCCTCAATAAAGGCTTCAATTGTTGCTCTATTTTTCATGCACCTTAAATACGAGGATAAACTCACCTGGACTTTTGCTCTTTATCCACTGTTTCTTCTTGCGCTACTCATAGGCTTAACCGCGAGCGACGTGTTCTACAGATTATCACCTTAAGGTTATATGCTAGGCAAAATCACCGTTTTCCTTTTTCTTCTACTCCTAATATGGGGAAATGTAGTTGCGGGATTGGGAGTAGGACTTGCGTGTCCCGACTGGCCTCTTTGTCATGGTAAGATCATTCCTCCACCCCAATTTGATATTTATATGGAGTGGATGCATAGGAATATCGGTCTTGTAGCTACTATTTTTCTTTTCATTCTCTCTTATAAAAGATTTCGCAATTACTCAGGCTCTGCCAGATCAATTCCCGTCATTACGATATTTTTGCTATTATTTCAGATAGTCCTCGGAGGAATTGTAGTCCTTTTGGAGCTTCCTGTTGATTTTACAACAGTCCACTTTGCAAATGCTCTTATTATATTCGCCTTAGTATTTTACATGGCGTTCTTTGATGGAAAGGAAAAAATGCCTTCATTCTCAATCGAGGGATTTAGCTTACTATTCGTCATTTTAGGACTGATGGTTTTCTGCCAAGCGGTTTTAGGAGCCTATGTAAGGCACTCAGGAGCAGGGCTTGCCTGTCCTGATTTCCCCAAATGTCTTGGCTTTTGGATCCCTCCAGAGCTTTCAGGGACAGTTCTAGCTCACTTCTCGCACCGAATCCTCGCCTATCTAATTTTCATTACTGTAGCAATATTTTACGCCCTTTCGTACTTCAGTCTCGGGTTAAGGGCTAACCGTTCGAAAATATCTATTTTACTTGTACTTATTTTCCTTCAAATTATATTGGGTGTAAGCGTTATCCATTCCAAGCTCTTTTTCTTGACAGCTGCTCTCCACCTTTCAATAGCTCTTTTGATACTCTCCACAGTCCTTTATGCTTGGTTTCAAGAGATGAAAGAAAACCGTGTATAATTTATATAGTACAGAATTAAATTCATATAGATAAATAAGAAACCATGGCGACGCAGGAAATGGCTTTAGGTAAGATTGTAGCTTCAACCGTACTCCTTCTAAAACCTAGAATTATTATTAGTGTAGCATTTACGGGATTTGCGGGAATGGTGCTTGCCCTGCGTGGAATTCCAAGCTTTGATTTAACTCTATTTGCAATCTCATCCTTACTTCTAAGTGCAGCCGGAGCCGCGATTTTGAACAATATCCTGGACAGGCAAGTAGATATTTTCATGGAAAGATTGACTAAGCGTGTTGAAGCACTTGAAGTAGTTGGGGGAAAAACCGCACTTTTGATAGCGTTACTATTTATAACAGTTTCCCTATTTATCTCCTTTTATTTTCTTAACATCGTAAATGGAATCCTTATTATCTCCGCCATCTTGAGCTACACCATTCTTTATACACTTTATCTAAAGCGCAGTTCTCCTTATGGAACCATCCTTGGAGGAATTCCGGGAGCTCTTCCAGTTCTAATTGGTTATTCGGCGATAAATCCCAGTATAGAAATTGATGGGTTAATATTATTTCTCTTTATGATCCTCTGGCAGCCGCCTCATTTCTGGGCTCTTGCGCAGAAGTACAAGGATGATTACAAGAGAGCCGGGGTACCGGTAATGCCAGTTGTACTAGGCACGAAGTATACGAATATCCTAATGCTTCTTTACTCCCTGTCCCTTCTTCCGCTTTCTCTTTCTCTTTGGTTTTTTGGATATTGCTCTTCCTATTACGCAATTTCGGTTATTGTGGCTGGCATCTATTTTGAGTATGCCGTTATCAGAAGCGTTATTAAAAATTCAGAATATGGTAAAGCATTTGGCGTCTCTATCTTATATATGCTGGTTCTTATGGCCTCCCTTGTAATAGACGTTTCTCTAAATTCAGGGAAAGTAACGGCTCTGACAATAATGCGATTTCCCCAATAACAAACTCCCTCTTTCTACAGTAATAACCAGTTTTTTTAAAATATCCAAAATAAAAAAGCAAGAGTAAAACAGCAAAGCCAGAACAAAGTCAGGGTAAACCCGTCAGCTTACATTTTCCTTTTAACTCGATAATTCCCTTAGCTTGTGTCATTGCGAACACATTTACTTCGTTCAGTGTAAACTCCGTGAAGCAATCTGACACGAGGTGTCATTCCGAATGCAGTGAGGAATCTCAATAGATTGCTTCGTCGCGGAGTCTACCCTGAGCCTGCCGAAGGGCTCCTCGCAATGACAGTTGTGACGGTATTATTATAAGACCATGCCCTTGCTTCAGGGTTATTGATTAAATCACTCTGAAACTTTTTCAGGTTTATGTCATCTAAACGATTGGAGTTTAATAGGGTTTTAGAATGTATTAGTATAACGCTTTCAGGGGGGCTCACAGCTCTAGTAATATCACAGAAGATTAAGTAACTTAGAACTAATCAGCAGAGGATAAATTTTAAAAGGCGCCGGAGAAAAAGAAGTGTGGGAAACAGGATTTCTAAGAAAGATTATTAGCACTATTACCGGAGGGAAAGATTCAAGAGAAAGTGCTCTTTCAACCTCAGATGAAAAGCTTATCGAAACTTTTATCAATGAAAATAACGAAAGTGCTTTTGAAGAAATAGTAAGCCGATATGTGGATAAAATCTACGGACTTGCATTAAGAATTACCCGAAACCCTAACGATGCAGAAGAAGTTTTACAGGATGTTTTCCTCACTCTTGCAAAAAAGATTGACACATTTAGAGGGGAAGCCAAGTTTTCAAGCTGGCTTTACAGAGTTACTGTAAACGCAAGCTATATGCATCTCAGGGCAGAGAGAAAGCACGAGACAGATATTAGCCTTGAGGATTACGTTCCATACGATGAGAACGGGACACTTATGGGCAGAGTTGCATCAAAAGACTGGAGCGAGAGACCTGATAAAGCACTTTTTAGCAAAGAAGCGATGGAGATGATAGAGAAAGCTGTAAAAGAACTACCTGAGTCTTATAGAGTGGTTTTCCATCTAAGGGATATAGAGGGGCTCTCAAACGAGGAAGTATCGGAAATACTGGGGCTTTCAGTTGCGGCAGTAAAGTCAAGGCTTCATAGAGGAAGGCTCTTTTTAAGAGATAAACTCTCAGACTACTTTTATGAATGGAGCAGGTAAAAAAATGGCTATGTGTAAGGACGTAGTAGAAAATATAATTGGATACATTGAGGCGGAGCTAGACGATAAAACGCTGGAAGAGTTGGAAAGACATGCCGGTGAATGCCCTGAGTGTCAGGCATTTGTTAGGACGTACAGAAGGATGCTTGAACTTTGTGGAAAACTCAGGGAAAGAACGTTTGTCACCCCTCAAATTAGAAGAAGGCTCAAGGATTTTCTAAAATCTCAGACTAGGTCCAAATAACTCACGAAATTCTTTTAGGGATTTGGGCTGCCCACCTTTACTATTACTATGAAGAACATTTTAATCACCTTAATTCCGGTTTTATTAATTTCTTTGTATGACGAAATTATCATCTAAAGGTTTCGGGATTATAAAATTGAAAGTATAGTTTACAACTTTCTATCTTGGTTATAACATTCTAGCAAAGGAATTTTTTTAGTACGAGAGCAAAAGTTTTTCCAGGAAAACCTTTTATACATAAGAAAATGTAAAACTGGGGAAGGAAATCCAAAATGTTTCCAGCCATTGTTTTTATCTCATTTGTAATAGCCGTCGCTCACATGATTGGAATGGTCTTCTTTATTTGGTGGATTGACCGCTTCCATCGGGAGCCTTTGCGTTATCTGTTTGGGTCTTTCCTCCGGGGTGCGTTTGGAGCATTTATTCTCTCCGTGATCGGTTTCGAACTCAGTCTAGAGATTTTCGGCGAACTTTCATCCGAAAGAGAAATCGCCATAGGTACTACGGTAGTGGCACCGATAGTCGAAGAAGCGATGAAAGGATTGGTCATATTTTTCTTACTGCGTTATCGGGATTTTGATAATGTCACCGATGGTCTTGTGTATGGTGCAGCGGCTGGGCTTTGGTATGACCGAAAATTTCTTCTATTTTATAGGATATGCCAGACAGCAGCCCATAGAGGAATGGCTGAACCTGCTCTTTATTAGAAGCGTATTTACTGCATATATGCACTCTGCAGCTACCGCGACTTTTGGTGCCGGAGTTAGTCGCTTGAAAAATAGCGGCTGGGGAGCTGTTTTCTCGGTTATTTGTTTTTACATAATTGCAGTGATCTTACATGCAGGCTGGAATACCCTTTTGAGTATTGAAAAACCTGAGACTGGAGGCCTGGCTATCTTACTTTTGCTTCTTTATTTCGGGATTATCTTTCTTTTGTTTGTCTTCGGCATTCGTAAAGAACGAAGACAACGGGAGAAACTCCTTGAAGAAGAATTTGCCGCAGGGATTCTGCCGTCGAATTTTAAGAAGATACTTTTTTCTTATCGCGCAATGCGAAAGGGCAACTGGTTTCCAACTTATCTAAACAAGGACAAATACCTTTCACTTGTTAGCCGTCTTGCAATGCGTAAATCGGCCTACACTAGGGCAACCGAGAATCGTCGTAAGGTTCTTGACGGAGAAATAACAGAGATAAGACAGGAGCTAAAGCGTTTTTCCGATCTGATTGTGCAGATTCCAGAATAGAAGGAATTTCCATGATGTAACATCATGGTGTCTATTAAGAAAGAGTACACTAACAACATTAAGTAACCGGTTTTATTTGACATTCTGACCTATTTCTTGATAATATTTAAGACGGTTTGGTTTCATGAATCTTCCACTGCTTTTTTCTATTTGATGCATACCATTTATTATTAACTTCATATCGCATTAAATAATGCCAAAGCAAAATTATGACAATGGATAGTTCGAATAAAACCGTTGACCTCTCTTCTCTTAGAATCGAACGCGACAAGCCGCCATCGAGAAGGCGTTTCCTAACACCTTTGATTGGGGTGCTGATTCTTGGACTAGTACTTTTCTTTTTTTTTTCGTGTCGCCCCACGGTTCTTTACATTCCTAAGCCCGGAGGTCTCCATAGCACGTGCAATCTTAGTGTCTCCCTCTCAGGCTGCAACAGTGCTCACAGCTTCGGGCTACATTGTGGCTCGAAGCAAGGCGGAGATTTCACCCAAGTCAGTGGGCCGTATTGCCTGGATCAATCTTGAAGAGGGACAGAGAGTGCGAAAAGGAGAACTCGTTGCACGTCTGGAAAATCAAGAACTTATGGCGCAGAAGACTGAAGCACTGGTTAACTTGGCAAACGCAAGGAAGGAACTAGCCAGACAAAAGGAGCTTTTTGCCAAGGGTATTACAACACGACAGGCATTAGACAATGCTCAGACACAGGTGGAAGTGTTCGAAGCTCAACTTCGATTTATTGAGGAGCAGATTCGCAATACGGAGATCTATGCCCCAATTGATGGTGTGGTAACGGTCAAGAAAGCTTTTCTGGGAGAGACGGTAACTCCACAGGGTTTTGGAGCTGGTACCGCTGGTGCTACATTCGCGATTATTGTTGATCTAGACTCGCTAGAGATGGAAGCAGACATTAATGAGCAGAACGTTGGAAAGCTTCGGCTAGGCATGCCGGCAGAAGTGGTTCTTGATGCCTATCCGGATCGTGCTTACAAGGCCCGACTTCGTCAGATAGTTCCTACCGCAGACCGACAAAAAGGTTCGGTCAAGGTAAAAGTAGAACTTCTGGAAAAGGATGAGATGGTTCTACCGGAAATGTCCAGTCGAGTTTATTTCCAGAGTCCGGAAATCCTCCAAGACGGAAAACCCAGAGTGATGATTCCCATTTCTTCGGTCGTTGAAAAAGACGGTAAAAAGGGAGTTTTTCTAGTTCGGCAAGATAATGTTCGATTCCAACCGGTCACCCTTGAAAACTCAACAGGATCGCAAGTAGAGGTAAAAGAAGGACTCTCGGGAGGGGAAGAACTGGTTGTTGAGGCTGCCAATCTTAATCTGGAAGATGGTCAAAAGATAAGGCGTAGGAGCGAGTAATAGTTATTATTTCATAGATGGCTGGATAGTTTTGCAGGAGCACCATCCCTGGCGCGACCAGCCTTCAAATTGCGGCTAGACTTCGTCGTGAGCTTAGTCGAACGAAGCCGCTCCTACAGAATTAATTTTGAATCAGGTACCTCAAAAATTGAAATGTTATCATTTATGAGATGTGTTCTAGGAAATTCTGATGAATAATCCTCTCATTCGAGTAGAAAAAATCGTTAAGAAATATCATCGCGGCGCTGAGGAGCTTACGGTTTTAAACGGCCTCAACTTGAACATTGAGGACGGAGAGTTCATAGCCTTGATGGGGCCATCCGGTTCAGGTAAGACCACGCTTCTTAATCTAATTGCCGGAATTGACCGCCCTACTTCAGGACATGTCTTTGTGAGAACTGATGATATCTCATCTATGAGTGAGTCGGGACTGGCAGAGTGGCGGAGTCGACACATCGGGTTTATTTTTCAGACCTATAACTTGATTCCGGTCTTAACTGCCTATGAGAATGTGGAACTCCCGCTCTTGCTCACTCCACTTGGAGGAGCGGAGCGACGTAAGCACGTGGAAATAGCGCTTTATATCGTGGGATTGGCTGATCGAATGTCACACTATCCAAGCCAGCTTTCCGGAGGGCAGGAGCAGCGGGTTGCAATTGCCCGGGCAATTGTGACCGACCCTACACTCCTCATTGCCGACGAACCGACCGGTGACCTGGATGCTAAGAGTGCAGAGGAAGTGCTTGTTCTCCTAGAGCGTTTGAATATCGAGTTTAAGAAGACGATAGTTATGGTGACACACGACCCGAAAGCAGCAGCGCGTGCACGCAGGCTTGTACGCTTAGAGAAGGGGATTTTAATTGAGGAGAACCATATGGATGGCCACAGTTCATCTGGACTCACTGACGGAATTAATGTTTCAGGTATTTCTGCTAAATCTGAATGATTAGTATTTGCAAAAACATGAAATTAATTTGGTCAAACAACCCGTTCGTCCTGAGCCAAGTCAAAGGACGCTTTTGCGGCGGGGTGAACGCATATTATCCTTCGATGAACTCAGGATGAGCGGATATTCATCCATTGAGCAGGTAGAGGATTGAACGACTCCGTGGATAAGACTAGTATTCAATCGGATTTTGTGTTAATAGTGGCTAAACAAAAATGAAATTTCTTTCCCTAATATTCAAGAATGTATTTCGTAAGAAGACGCGGACGATTTTGACTATTGGTTCAATCATTCTTCCCCTTCTGATTATTTGTATTATGGGAAGCTTTCTGAAGGCTCTGGACGCGCCCGACCCGGCCGAGACCCGGGGTATGTTTCGTATAGTCACTCGACACAAGGTCGGATTCACCAATGATTTACCCATAAGTTACGTGGAAAGGATCCGGCAATTGGACGGTGCATTAGCGGTGACTACGTTTGACTGGTTTGGAGGTACATACATTGACAACAGCGCCCGGAATTTCTTTGCCCGTTTTGCCGTAGAACCAGAGACTTTTTTGCAGGTATTCGACGATGCTAAAGTGACCAGAGGCTCAATAGACGACTGGATGAGCGACAGAGCGGGTGCTTTAGTAGGGGAAGATCTGATGAAAAAGTACGGTTGGAGGATGGGGGATCAAATCGTTTTGGTTGGCGATATTTATCCGGTTGCTCTTCAACTTACTATACGGACTGTTTACGGAGTTTCTTACGGGGGTTCAGACGGTCTTTTTTTCAATCGCAAATATCTGGAAGAAGCGCTTCCAAGCTTTGAAGGAACTGTCGGAACTATATGGACCAAGTGTCGAGATGCCGAGGCGGCTAATCGGCTTTCCGACGAAATCGATCGGATCTTCGAGAACTCACCATATCCGACTATAACAGAGAGTGAAAAGGCTTTCCAGATGGGTTTTGTCTCCATGTTGGGGAACGTCAAGCTATTGATTACATCGCTTGGTATCATCATAGTGCTTGTCATCATTCTTATTGCCGCAAACACCATGGCCCTTTCTGCACGTGAACGGGTAAGAGAGATAGCGGTTCTACGCACCCTGGGATTTACCAGGAGAATGATTCTGGTGCTAATTCTCGGGGAAAGCCTTACGCTGGCTTTGATCGGAGGCTTTCTTGGTTTAGGTGGCTTTATTTTGGGTCTTAAGCCATTTAAAGCCAGCTTGATGGATACCCCTATTTCTGGATTTGCTTCTGCTATCATGCTTTTCCCCGAAGTGCTCCTTGTAGGTCTGGGAGTTACAGTTTTGGTAGGTCTTCTCTCCGGGCTGGGTCCTGCAATTCGTGCCAGCCAGCGTCCTATTACCGAAGGTCTCAGGCATATGGGGTGAAGCTATGGGTATTCCGGTCAAATACAATATTCGCAACTTGATAGTCCGCAAGATCACGACCGGATTGACGGTTCTGGGAATTGCTCTGGTTGTGGCGGTTTTTCTATGTGTCATGTCCCTTGCCGAGGGATTGGCGCGCGTTTTCAAGTCATCCGGTTCAGTGAGAAACATCATAGTTCTTCGCCAAAACTCCCAATCCGAAGTCCAATCAGGCGTTACACGCGATCAGGTACCACTCATCATGACTTTACCCGGAATCGAGAGGGACACAGATGGCAGTCCTCTGGCTTCTCCGGAGCTGGTGGTTGGCCTCAATCTGGAGAAAATCGAAGGAGGAACCTCTAACGTCACTCTTAGAGGAATCTCGGAAAAGGGTTCTCTTTTAAGACCCCAGTTCAGGCTAATCGAAGGACGCATGTTCAGCCCAGGTCTTTCGGAGGTAATAGTTTCAAGCGGTATCTCGAAGCGATTCAAAAATTGCGGTCTAGGCGATATTATTCGTTTTGGTTCATACCTGTGGAATGTGGTGGGGATCTTTGACGCCGGCGGAACTGCTCCGGACAGTGAAATCTGGACGGAGGTAGATGGAGCCTTAAATGACTTTAAGAGGTTAGCTTACTCGTCAGTCCTTTTACGAACTACGGATAGCGTTGCTCGAGACCAGATTATAAAAGCTTTAGCCATCGATCCTCGTCTCGCCCTCGAAGGAAAATCAGAACGCGCTTACTATGAAGAGCAGACATCCACAGCTGAACCTATAAAGTTCCTCGGCTTCTTCATCGGAGTTATAATGGCTATAGGAGCGAGCTTCGGCGCAATGAACACCATGTATGCGACTGTTTCTGCACGCACTCAGGAGATCGCTACGCTTCGCGTCTTGGGCTTCTCTCGACCGGCTATTCTAGCCTCGTTCATCGTGGAAGCGCTTTGTCTTGCCCTCTTGGGCGGTCTCCTAGGTTGCCTGTTAGGAATCCTCGCCGTCAACCTTGCTCTTTCAGGAATCACCGGCACAACCAATTTTACCACATTCTCTGAAGTTGTTTTTGCCTTTCGGTTGACACCAAAACTCTTGCTAATGGGAATTGTCTTTTCAATTTTTACTGGCTTAATTGGTGGAATCTTGCCCGCCAGCCAAGCGGCATTTACTAAAATCACCCTCGCTCTTCGGCAGGTGGGATAAATGAAATTAAGACAGGTTAATTACTTTCATCCCAAGTTCCCATATGCCTATCTCCGAATGGGCACTTTCCGAGTCTTATATGTTCTTCAAATTCATGTCGGAATTTCTTTACAATGGACTCAATAGGCATTGCACAACCATCGGCAAGGGCACAGATCGTTGTTCCCTTCATCTGAAAACAGGCATCAAGAAGAGTATCAATGTACTCCATCCTTCCTCTTCCCTCTTCAATTTTTGCAAGCATTTTTTCAAGCCACCAAGTGCCTTCTCTACATTGAACGCATTGCCCACAGGATTCATCCCTATAGAAGTGAGCTAAATTTTCGGCAACCCTTACCATACAGGTAGAGTCATCAATCACAGTCACTCCGGCAGTGCCAAGCATAGAACCCGCCTTTGCCAACGAATCAAAATCCATCGGGATGTCTATCTCTTCCGCCGTAAGCACCGGGGCAGATGAACCGCCTGGGGATATTGCTTTTACATGTCTTCCCTTTGGTACCCCTTCTCCGTACTCATGGATTAACTCGCGAAGGGGGATGCCAAGAGGAAGCTCATAGAGTCCGGGGCGATTTATGCTTCCGCTCAAGCCATAGATTTTTGTTCCCGTATTTTTCGGTGTGCCTATACTTGAAAACCACTCCGCCCCCCTATTGATTATATGAGGCACACAGGCCAGGGTTTCTACGTTGTTAACGATTGTCGGACATCCAAAAAGTCCAATTTGTGCAGGAAAAGGAGGCTTTGGTCTTGGCTCTCCGTTCTTACCTTCAATTGATTCCAAAAGTCCCGTCTCTTCTCCGCAAATGTAAGCGCCAGCCCCTTTAAAAAGTACTACGTCAATATTGAATCCGGAGCCTAAGATGTTTTCTCCTAGAAAACCTTTTTCATAAGCTTCATAAATCGAAGTTTCTAAAACCCTTGCCCCCTTGGGCATCTCACCCCTTATGTAGATGTAGCATTTATGGGAATTGATTGCATAACACGCAATTATAATTCCCTCCAACATCTGGTGCGGATCGCGCTCAATTATTTCTCTGTCTTTGAAACTACCGGGCTCGCTCTCGTCGGCGTTACAGCAGAGATAAATCGGTTTTTTGGAGTCCCTCTGGATAAAGCTCCATTTGATTCCCGTCGGAAACCCGGCTCCCCCTCTACCGCGAAGGCCGGATTTTTTTACTTCATCAATTATCCGAAGTGGATCCATTTTGAGTGCTGTAGGAAGCGCGGTATAACCACCAGAAGCGATATAAGACCGTATTGACTCGGAGTTGGCTCTATCTACATAAGTGCGGATAATTCTCATCTCAGGCATTTTCTCATTCCCTTGGCTCTTGTGGTCAGATTATTTTAAATGGACACTCTAAGTCTTGGCAAGTTTAATCTTGTCTTCTCTTTCAAATTCTCTAATAGACGACTGATTCTTTTTAAATGATCCCAATTCACGGGCAATGATACGAGCGGCTTCTTCCACAGTTAAAGAAACATCAAGATCAATACCGTATTTTTTCATCTCTAAAAAGAGCGCACCAAGAACGGGTGGTTCTACATGACACCCAGCGAGAAGCTCAACCTCAGAAAATATCTCTTTTGGAGAGCCCTTCGCAACCATTTCCCCTCCCGCAGCCATAAGGTATACCGTATCTGCTATCAATGGAACCGTATCAATATTATGAGTGGATAGAATAATAGCCGTCTTGTTTTCATCATTTATTCGATTTAGAAGGTTGATGAGTTCCATCCTGCAGGTAGGATCTAGCCCCTCAAAAGGCTCATCAAGCATAAGAAGTTCGGGTCTTGTAACAAGAGCACCAGCAAGCCCAACTTTTGTTTTCTCCCCTCCGCTCAAATAGTGGGGAACTTTAGCTTTTAAATGCTTAATATCGAGCTTCTCCATGACGTCTTCCACAAGTTTTTCTATATCTTCTCTCTTGTAGCCATAATTTCGGGGAGAAAAAGAAATATCGTCCCGTACCGTAGGGGCGATGATCTGTTCGTCTACGTTTTGAACAAGTACTCCAATACGCTCTCTTATTTTTATATAATCACGGGATGGATTAACTCCTAAAACCCGTATTTCTCCCTGAGACGGTTTAAAAAGACCAACAAGGTGAAAAAGCAAAGTGGATTTTCCGCTTCCGTTTGGCCCTAAAATCACTACGCGCTCGCCTTTATGGACAACAAAGTCAATTCCATGAAAGTGAAGCGTTGTCCCGTCGGGATACTTATATTTAAGGTCACTAACCCTCACTAACTCTTCCAAGAGACACCTCGATCTCTATTGAAATAAACGTAAGAGGCCGCGATAACAACAAATAAAACTGAGACAATAAGCACAAAAACATGGTATCGGTTAAAGTCGTTTTCAAACCATAGCACTACAGATAATACTAAGATCAAAATACCTATCACAACTGGTATAAAATCTTTTTGACTAAACCCTTTTTTCTCGCCTTCTGCCATTTTTCCGCTATATCCCCTGATCTTCATTACTCCATATAATTTTTCAGATAGATCAAATCCTCGAACGAGAAGAAGCCCTATTCCAGAGGAAAAATTGGTTATGTTCTTAATGTACCCTCTTGGGCTGAGCCCCCCTCTTACTCTGAGAGCACGAATGAGATTTCCCATAAGCTCAAGGAGTATAAAAAGAGACCTATAAGTAAGAAAAAGCCCCTCAACCACGATCCTGGGAAGGAAAGGATTAATAGCCGTAAACACACTTGGGTAAGGCGTAGTTACAATAAGGAGCACCATAGCAAGGGCGGCACTTAGGGCTTTTAACACAATGATCCCGCCTCTTATCCAGCTCCCGTTCCAGCTAGCCGCTGCAAAAAGTACACCGAAAATAGCAGGGTATGCTGCAATAGAGATGATTTTAAAAAAAGGGAGCCTGGTTAAAATTACTAAAGCCGTAAGAACTAGATATATGCTAAGAAGCAGAATCAAATCGTTTGTAACCACAACTGAGGCAAGAACGAAAACAACAAGGATTATCTTATGAATCGCTGGAGACCGATGAAGAAAACTCTTTCCACTATTTGCAAAATAGTCAATTAGCCCGATATCCATAAAACGACTCCTAGGTTACTTTAGATAAAATCAAGTCAGGCCTAACTCGGAAAACATATCCAATGACAAAACCCGTAATTACCGATTCCAGCATCCATCCAAATATCCCAAGAAAAAAAACTGTCTTGGCAAACCTTTCAATATCTATTTTTTTGTCTAGAACTAGATGTTTTTCATGCCTTTCGAATAGTCCTTGAGATAACATTTTTTCGTCGGAACTTTGTTCATCTTTATGCAAAATCCTTCCGGGACTGGCCTGAGACATATAAACAATACCAATCATAAGAGAACTACTTAAAATAAGGCTAAATACAGCCGCTAGGGCAGAAGACAACCCGGCTGACAGTCTACCATCGCTTACAACACCCCAAAAAACTCGAAAGAGATAAAAACCCAATGCAGCTTCAGCTCCAACAATTAAACTATTTAATCCTACGACAGTAATTCCACCGTGACCAAACATAGCTATTATTAATTCAACAATAAAAACAGCAATAAACGCAAGGGAAGGACCTAAAACTATACCTGCAATCACGCTGAGGTTTACATGATATGCTATTGGGACAATCTCAAGCGTCATACCAACTATCATAAGTGCAGAAACAATTCCGATAAGGGGAAGCTTCTGCTCCAACTTTACGTTTTTAACCCTCATTATACAAAAAGAAAGAATACCAAAAGTAATAATCCAACCTGCAAACACAAGCCACAGTGGAAGCACGCCGTCAGGAATATGCATGTGAGACATTTAATTAACCCCTCCCACCACCTATCCTCCTCCCTTCATGTGCACCTGACATTTTTGGCATTTTCCAAAGAGCTGTAAAAAATGCTTTTGAATTAAAAATCCAGTTTTTTTAGATAATTTTTTTGATATATCTTCAAGCGGACATTCAGCAAATTCCACTACTCGATTGCACTCTATGCACACTATCGGATGCTGATGTCCATCCGGTGCAACAGCATAGCTATGGCAACCATCTTCCAAGTGAACTCTTAGAACTAAGCCCAAATCCGCAAGCGTCTCGAGTGATCTATAAACAGTGGCAAGCCCGGTTCCGGGAAGAATCCTGCGAACCTTCTTATAAATCTCAGATATTGAAATATGCGACGAACTGTTATGAAGTACACTGAGCACGGAAAGACGTTGGGGTGTACATTTAAGTCCGTGCCCGTGAAAAAGTGTTCTAATTGCCTGTTGTTCGCTAAGCTTATAGATTTCCGAATCCCTCAAATTGCGTTCCATTGCTAATTGAGAATTTTTTTCAATTGTAATTGACAAAACCGACTCTGTCAATTTTAGGGAAACTACTTTAACAAAGAAACTATTGACCTTTCCAGGACTTTTGTATATTTTTCTCTGCCAATACTTAAAAAGCGGCAAAGGCTATATAGTTATTAGGTGGTTAATATTAAATCCCAAAATCAGAAGCAGTATGATGTGATTGTAGTAGGAGGTGGCCCCAGCGGTCTTCATACGGCGGGTATTCTGTCCGAATCTGGACTAAATGTAGCTCTGTTTGACGAGGGACCGGAAATTGGAAAAGACGTAGTTTGCTCAGGTGTTGTAAGTAAAGAAGCTTTTTCAAGATATGACCTACCCAAGGAATCTTTAGTAGGCAAATTAAAAGAAGCAAAACTATTTTCTCCAAGTGGAATTTGTATACCGTATTCACACCCGGAAGAAGCCGCGGCAGTCGTAGATCGGCACATCTTTGATGGGAAACTTGCAGAGGTCGCAACTAACAAGGGTGCGGAGATTCAGCTCAATACAAAAGTAACTTCACTCGTAGCAAACGACAAATTCATAGAAGCCCGGGTAAAAACACAAGAAGGAGAAAACAAGGTACGTGCTGAGCTCGTGGTAGTAGCAACTGGGATAAGTTTTAACCTTCAAACCGCTCTTGGTCTGGGACGTCCTAAAAAGATCATAAAAGGTATTCAAGTTGAAATAAGAACGCAGAAGATAGAGAGTCTAAGAGTATATTTCGGAAGTAGATTTTCAATTGGTTTTTTCGGATGGGCTATCCCTCTTTTTGACGGGAGAACAAGAATCGGACTAATGACGAACGGCAACGCTGTAGAAGGATTAAAAAATATCTTATCTGAGGTTAATCACCATAGCGACCCATGCATGGAGATAGAAAATGCCAAAAGAAGGGGAATCGCCTTCGGGTCTATATCAAAAAGCTACTCAGAGAGAATCATTGCAGTCGGTGAAGCAGCAGGACAAATAAAAACCACAACTGGTGGAGGAATTTATTACGGTCTTATCAGCGCCGAAATCGCTTCAGAAGTAATCAAAAAAGCATTTAAAAAAAGGAGATTTGATGCAAACACTCTTTCTGAGTACGAAAAAATCTGGGAAAAGAGTCTAGGTCGAGAGATTAGATTCGGTCAATATTTCCACAAATTTTACTCAAAGCTGGATGATGACTCCATAGATGCACTCTTTAATGCCGCAAAGGACGACGGTCTTCTTTCGTTTATAGCCGAGAGGGGAAAATTCGATTGGCATAAAGAAGCCGTAATTAAAATATTAAGAAGTCCCAACTTAAGAAGGGTTCTCTGGAATGGATTGATTAGGCAGATTACAAGCTGGTAATTGGTTAATTCAACTCAAAAAACTTTCCGTATATCATTATCACATAGCTCGTGATTCTTATTGCGCCATAAAAAGATCTACTGCGTGTTTGGCAAATGCCATGGACGATGTAAACGCAGGAGATATCGCATTTAAAACGTGAAGGGAACCCTCTTCTTTTATCAAGAGAAAATCCGTAACAAGGCTTTTGCTCGGCCAGTGAACAAGCTGAGGACGGATGCCGACCTTATCCGTATCCTCAAGGTCATTCGGGCAAAGTTCTGGAATAAGCACCTTAGCTTCCTCGAAAAAGAAGCGCATTGAGTACTTTTTAAATTCATTTATAGCCGAGCACCTAAAGGCCTCGTTCTTGAAGAAAAGAACCCCATCACGGAATAGAATAGAGAACGTTTCCAGGGAAAAATCGTTAAAAAATCGATAGTCTTCACGACCAAAAACGGGAATGGCAGTAGGACCTGCATAGACCTTATCTTCTACGCTTCTCGTAAAATGAACGCCCAGAAAAGGGTTTCTCAGGTCTGGTACAGGATAAATATTCCCGCGCACAAGATATGAGCGATCTTTCTTTAGGCTCTTATAGGTTCCTTTAAACGGCAGTATCCTATATTCCTTTCCCACTCCAAACCAATAAGCGACTTTATCAGCATGAGCCCCTGAAGCATTGATGAACTTCTTAAAGCTTATAGCCCCTTGGCTACTAACCGATGTGCGATTACCACTAAGTCCTAAGAATGCTGTACCGTATAATATTTTAACCTTTCCCGAATTTTCCAGTTCCTCTACAAGCGCCCTCAACACTTCTTTGGGATTTATCACAGCAGTATCGGGAGAAAACAGTGCCTTATCGTATGTTGCGGCATGCGGCTCGATCTCAGAAAGCTCTTTTCTATCAATGATAAATGCTCTGGCACCGCTTTGATTTGCTCTTTGTTTAAGCTCATAAAGTCCTTCTAATTTGGACTCATCGCTTGCCACTATCACCTTGCCGGTTTCTCTAAGAGTTAATCCCTTCTCACGGCAAAACTCTTTCAAGAGACGGTTACCTACAACACAGAATCTTGCCTTGAATGTGTCAGGAGTGTAGTAGATGCCCGAATGAAGAACTCCGCTATTTCTCCCACTTGCATGGGCACCTACAGTTTTTTCCTTTTCAATAATTAGAATGTCCTCCACACCCCGCTTAAGAAGCTCACGGGCAATGGTAAGACCAGTAATGCCCGAACCTACAATTAAAACCCCGCTTTTTAGCTTCATTGGTTTAACTAAGCTAGGCTCTTCTCTTTTACTATTTTTATACTGACACCTTTGTTACCCTTTTGCAAACAACAAAATCAGATTATCTAATTGTAAACCGATTGTCTTTGAAAATTGAATCAGGTAATAAACAACAAGATAGCCAGACCAGCCAAATAGAGATGACTCTAAGTCTCGTCTCTACACTCATACGTAATTTGACCGAGAGCGTAAATTATGATAATGTAGTTAAATCCAACGCCAAGGAAGGGAGAGAATGTTCAAGATAGGTGAGAAGGCTGTATATCCAGCTCATGGCGTTGTCAAGATTAAAGCCATCGAAGTTAAAGAAATATGTGGTACCAAAAAGGCTTTTTACATATTAAAAGTAATTGACAGCGATGCTACTGTCATGGTGCCTACTGATAACGCCGAAGTAGTTGGATTAAGACCCGTAATTACAAAAACCGAAATTCCTACCATCTATCGTATACTCAGAAGCAAGAAAAGAACGAATCAGTCTACAAATGGCCATCAGAGCTGGAACAAAAGGTACCGTGAATATGCCGACAAGCTAAAGAGCGGAAACATATTTGAAGTGGCTACCGTTCTAAAGGATATACATCTTCTTCAGAATGAAAAGGAGCTTTCCTTTGGAGAACGAAGGATAATGGATGCCGCACAAGCACTTTTAGTCAAAGAGATTTCAATAGCCAAAAGCTTAGAAGAGGAATCGGTTGCAGGCGAAATCGAAAAACTTCTAACTCAGTAACTGAAATTTTCCAATTTTTACTTGAGTCTTGATCCTTGAAATCATGCCGCAAGAAATTATTGACATAGAAGCCGCCTTAAGGCTTAAGCTTTTTTCATTTCGCACTCCATCTCAGGTAAAAAATCTGAAGGCCGGTATTCATAAAAGTCCTTACAAAGGTATAAGTCCAGACTTTCTTGAATATAAAGAGTATTCTCAGGGAGATGAACTGAAACACATTGATTGGCGTCTCTATGGTAGGCTTGATCGCTTATACGTAAAAAAGTTTGAAGACGAGGTGAATTTAAGCTGGTGCATACTAATTGATAGAAGCGGTTCTATGGGTTATGGATCAGAAGAAAAAACCAAGCTTGACTATGCCATAAGGCTTTCAGCAACTCTTGCCTATCTTCTGCTTAAACAGGGTGATGCGGTAGGAATAGCCGATTTCTGCGATAATGATATAGACATACTTCTACCCCGTCCGGGAATATCAACTATTACGCCAATAATAGAAAAACTAAAATCCCTAAAGCCAAATGGTAAAACCATACTCAAAGAGCCAGTTTTAAGGGCAATAGAAAAGATGAGTATGGATACAGCTTTTGTTGTAGTATCCGATTTGTTTATGGACTTGGCTTCAATTGAGGAATCCCTTAAACTCCTTCGGTCATCGAAAAAAGAAGTAGTTGCTTTTCATGTACTCCATCCAGATGAAATAGAGTTCAACTTTTATGGATCAATTGAGTTTGAGGATATGGAAGAAAAGACGAAGGTTCTTGTTGATGCCGGAAGCATCAGAGAAGCTTATATAAAAAGGATAAAAGATTTTACCGAAAAATTAAAACTTCTATTCTATCAGAACAAATCAAGGTACGTGTTTTCTCCGTCTAACATTCCAATTGAGGATGCTCTTCTTCAGATTGCAGATAAGTAGGAGGAAGAATTGAATTTCTCCTTTTTAAATCCACTATTCTTGATAGGTCTTTTGGCAGTTGCGCTTCCTGTTATAGCGCATTTCATATCCAGAAAAAGTGGATTCAAAAAAAGTTTTTCCGCTGTGTCTTTTCTTTTGGCTTCTCAGGGAGAGATAGCAAGAAAATCAAAAATTAAAGACTTATTTTTGCTTCTTCTTAGGTCTTTGATCCTGGTACTGCTCGTTCTTGTATTTTCAAAACCCGCCGTTTTCTCGTTTTCGAGCGTGGACTTAGAAGGTGCAAAATCCGTTGCTATTGTAGTTGATAATTCTTACAGCATGGGCTACGGTGATAATTTTAAGATAGCAAAGAAGAAAGCTGAAAAGTTAATAGACTCCCTTGCAGATGGAAGTTTTGGGGTGGTTTTTCCTCTCGTCTCAAATGACGATACAAAGCCCGAAATCAGACAAGACAAGAAGAAGATGAAAGAAGATTTAAAAAATCTAAAGCTTTCATACTCCTTTGCCGATAATGTAAGGAGACTTGAAGAGATATTTGGCCACCTTCAAAAAGCATCTATTCAGAAGAAAGAGGTAATACTCATTACCGATCTTCAAAAAAACGGCTGGAATTGGGAAAACTTTCAGAGAGAATGGATCACTACGATCGATATTACTCCAGGCGTAAACATGGGGAACCATGCCGTATCCGGAATAGACTTTAAAGAACAAGAAGATTCAATAAAGATTGCGGTTAGAGTATCTAACTATTCAAATATTCCCGTTAATAAGCTGCTTGCTACAGTTTCTCTAGGCGATCAGCAGATAAACGGTTTTTTTGAGATACAGCAAGGGGACGAGGCCATAAAGGAATTCATCTTTCCTAAAGAGAAGCTTTCTAGCTCTGAAATACAGGGTAGAGTTGAAACCTCTCCTGATAATCTCAAAGTAGATGATGTTAGATACTTTGTCCTTCCTAGAACGGAGGGACTTCATGTCCTTATCGTTGACGGAGACCCGAGAGAAGATGCAAGGCTCAGCGAAACATACTACCTCGCACGAGCCGTTGAGACGATTTCCGAGATATTGCCGCTTAATATAGTTATAAAAGATAACGATGCTTTCCTCGATGATGATTTGGGGAAATATAATATGATCTTTCTGGCAAACGTTGGAGATATAACTCCGCAAAAGTCCCAAGAGGTAGAGAAATTTTTAAGAGAAGGAGGAACAGTTATAATATTCACTGGAGATCGGGTAAAAAGCAGCGTGTATAACACGCTCTTTAATATACTTCCTGCAGAGCTAAGAGCGGTCTCAGAGAACAATTATTCTCTCAGGACAAATGATTCGAACAACTCCTTATCAAAAACAAATGAAAAATTCAGTCAGGTAGTGGTAAGAAAGTTTTTTAATCTACAACCGTTTAAAGATTCTCAAATGATTATAACTGCTTCAGACAACTCTCCATTTCTTATTAACAAAGAAATCGGAAACGGAAGCATATTTCTGTTTGCTTCATCCGCTGACACAAGCTGGAACAATTTACCTATCACACCGGTTTTTCTCCCAACTATAAAAGAAATATTCGACTTGACACAGAACACTCAATCTAATAGAAGAAACTTTGTCGTGGGAGACGCACTTGAAAGTGAATTTTCCAAACTAGCGAATGGAGCAAAAATTCTAACTCCCTCAGGGGAAACATTTAAGCTCTCCAAAGAAAACCCCAAATTCCTAAAAAACCTTGTACCCGGAATTTACACTGTGGAAAAGTCGGGGAATTCTAGCCGCAAGTTTTCCCTAAATACCGATCCAAGAGAATCCGATCTCAAGAAGATTTCTTTGGAAACCGTTTCCGCTCAAGCCGATGTGAATAACGGGCTTGTTAAGGTTTTTAATGAGATATGGATTTACTTTTTTTGGGGATTAATCGCACTCTTTATTTCAGAGTCAGTTTATAGAGTTTTATATTCAAAATAGTGGTAATTACGGTTGAAGGATAGTTTAAGATTTGGCAACGAGTTTCTTCGCCAAGCTCAGGACAGGCTCGTAACCACCAAGACAGGTGGTCTAACTAAGTTTCTCAATATTGATTATGTCATATCCAATTCACCTCAGCTCACTCAACTAAACTGACCCCATCTATTCCTTGAGGAATAGTACGACCGAGAAGACGAAGTACTGTAGGATATATATCCACCGTTCTCACAAACTCTTTTTTAATTTTTGTGTTTAGACATAGTGGAACCACAATGTGTTCACGAAAAAGCGCGCCGTGTGAGGAACAGTGTTCAGGTTTTTCATGCTTTGCCCTAAGATCAAAACCTTGCTTTGCACTAACTAGCAATTCACCTGAGCGAGGGGATTCAAGAAGCTGAATTAGTTGAAGAAGTGCATCCGGATAATTTGTGTAAAAACTATGTTTAAGTGTTTCATCCAAATCCATCTTATGAGGAAACCCATTATATCCAAAAGGATCGCTATGAATCCGCTCGTACAGCAAATAGCCGTCGCTATCCAACCAAGATAAAGCCTCTCCTCTTTCACTTTTAATCCTCACTCTACCGTTTTCATCGAGTCCTGCCACAATGTCAACTTCAGGCCTTTCAAGAAGACGATCAACAACTTGAGAGATTTCTTCAAAAGTGCTTCTTCTCCCCCAGCCCTCAGGGCTTTTTATATATAGATGGGTCATGGCATTTCCCGAAACCATATTTGCAGCATCAGCATCCCTGAAGTATTTGAATATGTTAGGATAGTAAAAGGTCTTAAAACCGAGCCGATTCATAAATTCCAATGAGTCAAAATGCGAGTGGGTTTGGGTAAGGCCGTGATCGCTTGTAATAATAAGAAGGGTTTCATCTAATCTTCCCTCTCCCTCTAAAGCCTTTCCAAGAAGTCCTACACTTTCATCAATTCTAAGATATGACTCTATTACCTTATTGTGAAACGGATGATTTAGATGAGAGTAGGTATCAATCCCCAGAAATACTACATAAGTAAACTGTGGAGAGTCCTTCAAAGAACGAAGAAGGATTCTTCTCACCGCAATATCAACTTCATCACAGCGATTGGTAAAATGGCTCTTAATCTTATAGTAGATTCTTAAAAATCTGGTTTTATCTCCATTAACGCCAACTCCACGTGACAGTTCGTTTAATATGCTTACATTCTGAGGGAACATCTCAAAAAGCGTTGGTGTATCTTTAGAAATGTCCCGGTTCATGAGAAAGCCTTCAATCCCTACATAGCTTCTTGCCCTATATGGAGAAAAAATCTTTTTTGAATAAAGCTTTCTATCAAACCACCTAATACCTGGGAGATTACATCTTCCTGGAAACCTTCCCATTATAAATGGGGCATAAGCAGGACCAGTAGTAGAAGGAAAAACAGAAACAGCGTTCCTAAAAGTCCCTTTTTCCGCTAAGTATTTTGATACATTGGGCAGATCTCCTCGTCCTAGAAGCTCCTGAAACACATCTGCCCTTGCTCCATCTGCCATTATAAATATGCAACTTTTAAATTCCCCCATCCCTCCTCCTAATGAAATCGCTGGCCATTAACGAACACTAATTTATATTGATAAAACGATACAAGATGCACGATTTATTAAGGTTTTTACTTGCATCCTGTATCCCGCATCGTTCGACTGAGCTCACGACGAAGTCTTGCATCCTGCCTATTTTCATTCTTGTACATTCACGTCAATTCATGGCTAAATCTTCAGAAAAATACTCCTCATAAATTTTCCTTATTTCATCAGTCTTTGAGAGATATATTTCTCTCAACTTATCCCCGTTTTCTTTCATATCAAGCTCCAGTGCGAGTTTATGGAAATCGTTCTCATAGAGTTCGCTTGTAGACCCGTCATGGAAAAGTCTAAGTAGGTTTTCCAGTTTTTTCAGAAAATTAAGTCCTTCTTTTAGTATTGAAAATGCTCTCTCTTCTATCAATCCACACTCCCTTAATTCGTGAAGAGCCTCAAGACTATTTTGCTTTCTCACCTCCTCATAATCATATCCGAATCTAAGCTGAAGCATCTGAATAAGAAATTCAATATCCACTATCCCTCCCCTTCCTGTTTTAAGATTTAACTTGAGCTTACTTTCCTTTGCTATTTCCTTCTCCATTCGGGAGCGAAGATGATGAATCTCTGTATGAAAATCTTCACCAAGCGGTTTTTCATAGACGAAATACTCAACTGTTTTCATAACCCTTTTTCCCAAATCTGTGTTTCCTGCAGTCGGTCTTGCCCTAATAAGAGCCTGTCTCTCCCAAAGCTTCGCGCTATCCTCATGGTACTTTTTAAAAGATTCAAATGATGTAACAAGCGCTCCCGATCTTCCAGATGGCCTAAGTCCCATATCAATCTTATAGGCTAAGCCTTCTCCAGTCGGAGTTGAGAGGACCGATATCATTTTCTGTCCAAGTCTTGAGAAGAACTCGTGGTCATCTCCTTCGTAGAGAAAAATAATGTCAAGATCGGAGTTATAACTCATCTCCCTTCCACCCAGTTTGCCCATACCAATTACTACAATATCGGAGGCTTTATTTTTGCCTCTCGGTTTCCGCCCAATAACATCACTCGCAAGCGAAAGACCCGCCTCCATTATGGACTCGGCAAGCATAGATAGATAGTTACCAACGTAAGACGGCTCTACTTCACGATTTAAATCCCTGAGACAGAGCCTCAGCGTCTCTACATGTTTAAATCTTCTCAGTGCATCGAGTTTACCCTCTAAATCTTGCTCTTCATCCAAAACCCTTTGAAGTTCTTCCAACATTTCTTCCTTTGAACCGAATTCTTTCCATACGTCTTTGAGCGTAACCACGTCTAAGTATTCGGGATGTTTTATCAAAAAACTTGAAAGATACCCGCTCGTTGCAAAGAGTCTAGAGAGCAACTCAAGTATCTCAGGGTTTTCCGCAAGCATTGCATAAATGGATGTGCGGAATCTAATCCCGGATATGAAACGCTCAAGATTACGAAGTGCCGCATCAGGATCGGGTGAGTTTATGATCTTGCTTAAAAAAGCAGGAATTATTTTTCTTATAAAGCTCCTTCCTCTTTGTGTAAGTCCACCTTTTTTTGTATCAAGAAGCACGCCTATAAGTTCAATTGCAGTGTCAGGATACTTAAATCCCAGCTTTCTTAAATTCTCTATTGCTTCATCATGGGCAACATGACCTTCCGTTAAGAAATCAGCCAGTTCCCAAAACTCTTTTCCCTCCTCCTCAATCCTTCTTGACCGTTCATAAAAAAGCTGGTCATAATTTCTTGAGACCTGAGATGTCATTTTGTCGTATTCCTCTTCAAATTCTTCTTTATCCCTAAAACCCAATCTTTTTGCGAGTTTTTCGAGGTCACCGGGATCCTCGGGTATTTTGTGAGTTTGGATCTCATCCACCAACTGAATGGTATGCTCGACTTTTCTTAAAAATAGATATGATGAAGTTAGTGATTGATACACATCCTTTTCAATCATCCTGTTTCTAAAGAGTCTTTCCAGCGCTCTCAGGGTAGATTTTTCTCTAATGTCATTGATGGCTCCGCCATTTACCAGCTGAATTGCCTGCACAAAAAACTCTATCTCCCTTATTCCACCTTTTCCCAGCTTCACATCCTGTTTCTTGTGAAGTCTATCGAGCTTGGTTTTCATATCCTTTAAGTCTTCAATAGACGCATAATCGAGAAACTTCTTATAGACAAAAGGCTCAATCTCTTTATTGAACTTTTCTCCGAGCGAAATGTCTCCAGCAACGGGCCTTGCCTTTATAAGGGCGGCTCGCTCCCACGTATCTCCCCAGTAAAAGTAGTGCTCAAGGGCACCATCCAATGAAACCGCAATGGCGCTTTTCCCACCCCCAGGACGAAGTCCCAGGTCAACTCTATATATAAAACCATCCTGAGTAATGGAACTGAGTGATTTTGTAACTCTTTCAGAAAGCTTGAAGAAAGGGTCAGGGTTTCCTGTGTTTTCATAAATATAAATCAGGTCAATATCTGAGCTTAGATTGAGTTCTCTTCCACCGAGCTTTCCCATTGCTATAATCGAAAACCTTCCGTTATTCTCAATCTGAATTTCCTTCTTAAAAAATCTACATGCCGATTCGAGAATTCCGCTTGCCAAATCGGAAAGCTCTTCCATTATTTGGCAGAAATTTCCCATGTCCATGATGTCACGGTAAATGATTCTTGCAAGCTCTCTATATTTATAGCGCCTTAACTGAGCCATTAGATCTTCTGCCGACTTAGAACGAGCAGCCATATTGCTAGACTCTTCAAGCATTTTCTCAAACGGTTTTTGTCTGGTGAGAAAATCGGATTTGAAAAACACCTCTAAAATTTCAGGGTCTTTTATTATAGCCCTTCCAAGGAAACGGCTGTAAGAGGAGAGTAAATATAGAATTTCTTTTTTCTTAGGGGAGAGTCCTTTGTGGAACTCCTTAAAAAGCTCTACTGTATTTTTTGCGTTCTCCGGGTCGGGAAAAGTTCTACTCAACTTTAATCTTCCTCGTCTTTTTCCCACGAGTTTTGGGTCTAGTAGTCTTTCTTTCCTGTTGTGATTTTAGAATATCAGCCAAGTCCGTCATAAGATTGAATCCTCTTCTAATAGACTTCCCGGCAACATCGTAAATAAGTTTTCTACCTCCGCCCTCTCTTAGAAGGTTCTTCATCCCTTTTAGCGCAAACCCACTACCTATTATCCACTCGGTAGTGGCTCTGATAAAATGGTCTCTTGCCTTTTTGAGGTCACTTACTTCATTTTTCTTTTTAACCATTTCCCACCCCTTTTAAAATATGTAATTTTAAATCTTTACAAAAAGCGAATCCCACTTTCAATAAACAAATTTTACCATAAACCTATTGATATATTGATGATAGTTAACAAAATTTCGGTGTAGAGAACTATTGTAAGGGTGCACCACCCAGCGCCCATACTATGTAACATCTTTAGCTAAAACTAATCGGGTCAACGTCAACCGAAACTTTAACCCTGCCGGAATTCCTAGAAAAAAAATTTATAAGCTGCTTCGAGAACTTGTGGAGCGTATTTAGATTGGAAGATTTTAAAAGCATCTGCCACCTGTATTGGTTTCTTATCTTATATACCGGAGAAGGGGATGGTCCGAGAATACTCATTGTCCCTATAGGAAGATTTGACATTAATTTTCTTGCGGCATCCCCTGCCCTCTTAGCCACATCCACTGTCTCGGATTCAATGTTCCCCTGAAACCTGAGATTTACCAGCCTTGAAAACGGTGGATAATTCAACTCCTCCCGGAGTTGCAACTCCTCATTTAAAAATCCTTTACTATCCTGTTCTACAGCAAAACGGATGCTGGGATGCTCAGGGTTATAGGTCTGAACTACAACCCTGCCAGGTTCGTCTCCTCTTCCCGCTCGTCCTGCAACCTGAGTAACCAACTGAAATGTTCTCTCTCCCGCCCTGAAGTCAGGAATGCCAAGAGAAAGGTCGGCAGAAATCACGCCGACAAGAGTTACTCCGGGAAGATCATGTCCCTTTGCAACCATCTGAGTACCAACAAGAACGTCTATCTCCTTTTTCTCAAGCTTCTCATAGAGCTTTAGAAGTTTGAGTTTGCCAGAAATAGAATCTCTGTCCATCCTCGCTATCCGTGCCCCAGGAAGAATCCTTTTAATTTCCTCTTCCACCTTCTGAGTCCCCATACCAAGGCTTATCATGTTTTTGCCGCAATTTCTGCAACTCCTTAAAAACTGCTCGGTTAAACCACAGTAGTGACATCTTATAGAATCTTTTTTTACATGGTATGTAAGAGAAATGCTGCAGTTTGGGCAGGTAAGTATATCCCCGCAAGCCTGGCAGATTATGAGCGTTGAAAACCCTCGCCTGTTGAGAAAAAGAATAGTCTGTCTTCTTTCTCCAAAGTTTTCCTTTATAGCATCGCTAAGTTTTTGAGAAAATATAGCGGTCTTTTCATCTCTCATATCCGCTATCTCAACCTCTGGGAGAGGTCGGTCTTCGACTCTGAGTGGAAGAGAAAGATAAGCAAATTTCTCTTTGAGTGAATTGGCATAGGATTCAACCGAAGGAGTCGCAGAGCCAAGCACAACTACCGAGTTTGTCATCTTTCCCAAAACAAGAGACAAATCCCGTGCATTGTAACACGGGGCTTCTTCCTGCTTGTAAGACGGTTCATGCTCCTCATCAACAACTATCATTCCCAAGTTCTTAAAAGGAGCAAATATTGCAGACCTTGCGCCGATAATTATTTTTACATTTCCCCGCCTCGCCATACGCCAGGCATCAAACCTCTCGCCGTCGCTGAGAGCGCTATGTATTACAGCTACCTTTTTTCCAAATCTTCCACGAAATCTTTTGACAAGCTGCGGTGTAAGTGAGATTTCGGGAACAAGAACAACGGCTTCTTTGCCCTTTTTAATAACCCCATCAATTACACGCAGATAGACCTCGGTTTTTCCGCTTCCCGTAACACCATGAAGGAGAAATGGCAAAAACCTGCCCCGTTTCACCGCTTCTCCTATTTTGTGGAAAGCGATTTCCTGATCAGGAGTGAGCCTGGGAGGTATTTCACGAGCAAAAAGTATGTCCGAAAACGGATCCCTGGAAACTTCTTCTCTCTTTACTCTAATAAGCCCTTTAGCTTCCAGCCATCTCATGTGGCGGCCTACATCGCCGAATATCTCTTTTATGTTTGAGTAGGGAACTCTCCTGTGAACAAGTACGAAATCGAGAATCTCAGATTTAGCAGGATTTTTCTCTTTAAATTTATCATCCAAACTCACGTTTTTTTCTGCAACAACTATTTTCTCAAGCTTTAATTTAGGGTCAGATTTAAGCTCGTAGCTGAATTCAATTAGATTTCGCCGCCTCAGGGAATTTAAAAGTTCGTAGGTTGCGCCCTCTGCAATGCCAAAAAGCTTTTTAACGGTGATTTCTTCAGAAATAGATAAAGTTTTGAGAATCAGTCTTTCTGTCTCGCTTAATTTATCTTTAGAACGTGAGATGGAAAAACTCGCCTCATTTGCTTTATCGAGTAATTTCTGTCCATTTTCAGTAATCTTAACAACCCTTTTGAGACCGATCCCCAACCCTGCCGGATGAGCGGCTTTGAGGACAATGCCAAGAGAGGTCAGATAATAATTTGCAATCCACTTTAAAAACTCTAGTCTCTTTTCATCAAAAAGCGGCTCTTCATCCACAATGTCTATTATTTCTTTTAGTATTATTCCCTCAGGCGGCCTTCCAAATCCAACAATAAATCCAATAGCTTTTCTGTTCTTAAACGGAACCAAAACCCGCTTCCCTATCTCAAGCCCATCCTTAAGATGGGTAGGGGCTGAATAGTGAAAAGTCTCTTCACTAGGAATAGGAACCGCGACTTCGATTGCTTCTTTCATTGATGTTGGAGAGTGTAAATTGTTTTGAAACGGGATTCAATCGCTTTACCAAGTCCTCTGGACTGCTCAGTCTGATTTATTCCAACCACTCGCGGACGTATGGAAAGCCGACGGGTAAATTATCTATGAGCCGGGCTAGAGCACGAACCTTGCTGTTTTGTTCAAGGTCTAGGGGTTTGAGGATTTCTTCACGAGTAGGGATACTTTCTTTAGAAGGACCAGCCTGAATTTCGTTAAGATAATGTAGGAACCAGAGGAGTATTCGCCTGGCCAGATTTCTGGCATTACGAAGGTGCCCCACATAAGTCTGCTCCTGAAATGGATTGCCGTGAACCAGATTACATCGAAAATCGTATAGCTCTTCGAACTGTTCCCTAATAGCTTTTCTTTCGTCCTCATCCTTTCCTAAGATATAGGCAACCCGCCGAGCTAATCGCTTCGTAACTCCCTTTCCTTTTTCTCCAAGAAGGGCCTCCAATACAGTAATATGCCATAACAACTGCTCCAGGCCTTTAGTGAAAAATGCTTTGACGAAATAGCCCAGAGGAATTTTGAGGAACGGTCTCTCATTTTCCATGGCTCTGAGGTTTTCAAGAAGATTCCCAGTGTGTTGGATAAAAGCTTTGAATGAATCCGTTCCATCATTTTTAAGGTGGATATAAATCATGGGGCTCTCACCAATTTCCTCACCTGTCAAGGCATCAACAAATGGCTCTTTGCTCAACCTCAAAAGGTCAGGTGCTGCCCTTGGAGAATCGAGTAAGTTATCATCTATCATGAGAACAAAAGGGATACGAAATCCACGCCAACCTTTTTCCAATTCCTCTTCTTTATCAGTAGATAGCCCTTTCCACCAATCTGCTTGCCAATCAAAGAGGGTAAGATGTTGGAGAGTAGATTCAATAGCTTTAGGATATCTCGTGTATTCGATGCTTACGCGATCTAGCTGACTCAGATCAAAAGGTAAATAAACCCAGCCTAACTTGGGAGTAGGGGCTAACTCTGTGAGGTAGACGAACCAGTAATCCTTTAGTTGCTCCACGTCAATATCAGCCCATGGATAAAAAACCTCGTTAACCTTATTTCTAAAAATTCCTCTCAGCTCATTTGCTGAGAACCGTCTAATCTGAAATGCCCCAAAGTCCATTGATTGCTCAGCGAATTGGACAAATTCCATTGGGGCAAGATAAGTGATCCGGATTTCTCGCTTTTGAAGGGCTTCACAATAGTTCTGTAATGCAGTATCGGCACTAGGAGGCTTATTTTTGAAGAGGTCAGAATAATACTCAGACCGACGGAAGAAATTCTTGACAGCTTGTTGCCACGCTGATTCATTTTTACCGTGGTAGTCTCCCGAAAACGAAGAACGTGTTTCCGCCACTAATTGATGAAACTCAGCTTCGTTCTCCAATTCATCAACCAAGGTCCGCAGCTCCATTGCCTCATTCACATGCAGACGCAGCGTTCCCTTTGTCCTCACTTCTTCACTTCTTTTTTGAAGCTTTGATTGGACAGCATATATGTATCTGTGAAATGCCTGTTCCAGATCATCTGGCATATCTTTTCCTACCTCTAGACTCTGCGTTTGTGAAGTCTGCTAAAGGTGAATATTGGAATGTGGAGATTCCCACATAATCGGTAAGTTCACGGTGAAGTAGAGTGAGAAATCTGAGAGCAGCAGGGCCAAGAGCCTTGTTTAAGGCTTCTACATCACTGATCATTATTTCTGTGTCATCCATTGCCTTTTTCTTATTCATCAGTGTACTCCTGTCTAATATAATCTACCGGATTCATAACTGTTATCTCGAGTTTCAATCGTAGTATAGAGAAGCTACAAATCCTGTGTTAGTCGAAGACCCCTCAAGCATACTCATAAAGAGGAATTGTCCTTGCAGGTTGGGTCGTTGTTCGTAGTAACTCTTCAATCCGACGCACGGTCTCTGGCTTTAAGAGCACATCACCGCATACCGGACAGACTTCGGCTGGAACATGATCAATAACGATAATCTGTCCGCGATGCCGCACGGTATGAACAATCTGTTGCTCTTCGTACTCGCCAGGGCACTCTTCAATACTGCACTTCATCTTTATCACCTCCTTTTACTAGGAGTCACCCACTTTGGTGGCTTGGGTTCATAAACCGTAATGATAATAAGTATCGGTTGTGCTGCCGTACACACAATGTGTAGAGGACGGTCATTCTGAGTAACACCGCTAACCAAACAACAGGCCCCTCGACGGTGTTCAGGATAGTTTTCCAAAATCTGTCCCGTAGCAATGGCTTGAAGAACTTCATCAAGCGTGATGCTCTTCTCAACCATCTCTTGCTGAGCATGTTGGGTGATGCGAATGTTCTCCCCCGTAGCCTGAGCATGTATCCGATCCAACACAGCTTCCAAATTGGTAACATCAAATTCACTCATTACGATGAAACCCGTTCCCCTCGAAATACTTGATTAAGTCACGGCGTTTTACCACCATCCTCCACCTCAACGGGTATTGGCTCTAACAGGACTCTCCCAAAAGGGAGTTCTTTATTTTGCTGCTGGTAAGCTAAGACCATTGCACGCAGGGCGTCTTCAAGCATTTCGCGATATTCTTCTAAGTTTCTCCACTCTGTTATCACTTCCAGCCACGCTATCACTTGCCCATCATGTCATTTGCTTCACCTATTCAAATAACCGTTAATAACCGAATACTAACTGTAGCCAGCCCGATTTATACCGCTTCTGGTGAAACTTTAAATTCCACAGGCAATAGCCTCTCCAAGTTAATATGTTTGGAAGCATCTACAATCTCAATGCCTATAATTCTGTTATCTTCACCAATATCTAGCACGACATCATCAGAGACTCGTTTGTTAACAACTTGCTGTTTCTGGTCATCCAGACGAAGGTAAAGTAAATCTGTTTTAGCATTATAAAGGATTTGCATCTTTTACCTCCTATTTTTTCCAGCAAAATACATTGACTGTGGATTTCTGTGTTATAGGGTTCGAAACTTATTTCTCCAGTGCTTCTAAAAATTCTTCCACAGTTATGCCAGCTCTTGAAATTAGACTCCGCAATGTACCGCGAGCTACTTCTGGATGATTCGGTACAGAAAGTGTTGCTATGTGTCCTTCCTTAGTAAGGATAATATGACTACCTTTTTGACGAGCAACTTCCCATCCGAGTTTTTCAAAAGCCTTTACAACCTCACGAGGCTTCAATACCGGCACAAGAGGCATTAGACATGAACCTCCACTTGGCGAGTCCTCACTGTTAGAGGCATACCTTTTTCAGCTCTTACTTCCAAACACTCCTTGATTGCCTCTTGAATATTCTTCTCTGCTTCATGTTCGGTTTTGCCCTGGCTAACACATCCGGGAATGGAAGGACATTCAGCTATAAACATTCCATCCTCATCTTGAAATATAGTAATAATAAATTTCATGTCTTGGTCCTCCTCCTTTCTAATATTCCATTTTAAAATCAATTTTGCAATTCTACTTCTGAGGCTCGATTATGACCTTGATGGAATCCTTTGCATCTGTGACCATTTGGAAGGCTCGTCCTGTCTCGGCTAGAGGGAGCCTGTGTGTAACCATGTCTTTTACATTTACACGTTTTGCCCTAATAAGCTCTATGGCTAAGGCGAGGTCGGCAGGGGCAGCAGCGTAGGAACTTGTTATGGTAACCCCATTCCACCAAATTTCATTAAATGGGAGAGAAATTTTTATGCCAGGATCTGTCGGGGCAAAGAAGAGGATAGTTCCGCCCTTTTCTACTAAACCAAATGCTTGTTCAATAGCCAATGGGGAACCGGTGCAAACAATTACTAGGTCGGCAAGTCGTCCCTCATTAATCTTGCGGAGCCGCTTTGGCACATCTTCTTTTGCATGAATAGCAGCCTCGGCTCCAAAACGAAGTGCGGCTTTTAGCCTGTACTCGTTTATGTCAGTGGCAATAATACGGCCTGCACCCTGAGCACACGCAAGCTGAATATGAAGCAACCCCGTCATTCCGCTTCCCATAACGAGCACACTGCTTCCCATCTCAAAACGTGCTAGACGCTGTCCTCTTATAGCGCAACCGAGCGGTTCGACAAACAAGCCTTCTTCATAAGAAACCTCACCGGGAAGCACAAATACTCCGCGATCAACGTTTATAGAAGGGACACGGATATACTCAGAAAAACCTCCAGGATCAAAATGGGTTTTTCTGAGCGTTTCACAGGCTGAGTGATTACCTCTCAGGCAATGGTAGCATGTATTACACGGGACATGGTGTGTGGCAATGACTCTGTCTCCTTTTTTAAACTTTTGGCCGCCGTCGCCCACCTCTACTACTTCACCGGAAATTTCATGTCCTAATACCAAAGGCGCTTTAGGGAGGCGATACCATTCCATAACATCGCTTCCACAAACCCCACTTGCTTCAACCCTTATAAGAAGCTCTCCGGGACCAATATTTGGGGTTGGTATCTCCTCAAGACGCACATCCCGATTGTTATAGTACATTGCTACACGCATATCTAGGAACAAGCACCAATAATAAAATTACAAGCACCAAATACCGAACGCTTAGAATTTAGGATTTAGAAATTGAAAATTGTTTGGTATTTGTGACTTGAGATTTGGAATTTGTGTTTCCACTCGTAACTAATCAAACAAAATGCTTTTCAGCTAACTAGCACTAGCAGCTTTTTTACCTTCTTTGTCCTTGAGGGTTCTGAATAAATCATGAGCTTCTTTCGGTTTGTAGTTCTCATGAACAACGGCACGAATAGCAGTAATCATCGGCACCGGATAATCGGATTGCCAAATATTTCTGCCCATATCTACTCCTACGGCACCCTGTTGAACGGCATTATATGCCATCTCCAGCGCATCAAGCTCTGTTTCCAGCTTAGGTCCTCCAGCTATCACTATCGGGACAGGACAGCTTTCTGTTACCTTCTCAAAATCATCGCAGTAATATGTTTTTACCAAGTGCGCTCCGAGTTCTGCGCATATACGGCAACACAAAGACAGAAAGCGAGCGTCACGTTTTTCAAGCTCCCTGCCAACGGCGGTTATTGCTAGAACCGGGATGCCGTATTCCTCACCCTGATTTACAAGCTCTGCAAGACCAAGAAGTGTCTGGCGTTCATGCTCAGTTCCTACAAACACGGACAAGCCGATGCCAGCGACATTAAGACGAATGGCTTCCTTGATTGAAGTAGTTATCCCTTCGTCGGAGAGGGAAGGACCGATTATGCTTACGCCTCCTGATACGCGTAAAACCACATTTGCCCCTGAGCCAGGATCTATAGACGAACGTAGAACACCTCGCGTAAGCATTAGAGAATCTGCGTAGGGAATAAGCGGCTCAATCGTTCTTCGAGGCACTTCCAACCTAGTTGTAGGTCCCAAAAAATATCCGTGATCTACTGCTAACATGACGGCTCGGCCGGTATCGGGCTTTATGATCCTAGCCATACGATTTTTCATTCCCCAATCCATTTTATAACACCTCTCTTTCTCTTGTTTTCAAAAGACTTTAAAGCAAGGGGGAGAAAAAGTCAACCTAAAAGCGAAAACATATTTAATATGTGTTTCACTAAATAATCAAAAGATTACAGGTAGTTTCTAGGTCAAATTTCTTAAGAGAAAACTTATTGGAATCATTAGTACATTCTTATTAGCAAATGCACACAGACAAAGTCGTTATAACTAATAAAATCCAGGTGCAGCAGAGTAATAACCCCGCACAATTTCTTCGCAATTGCGTAGAAAACACTTGACAAGCACCCATTCCTGTATTATATTCTGAACAAGTTAAATTTATTTGGAGGGTATGCAAATGGCCGAGACCAAAGAAACATTTAAAGTAAAGGATTTGACCGAGACAGTAAAAGGACTTACTGGATTGGTGAAAGAAAATTATCTAAATGGGGTGGAATTAGCTCTATCCGTTTGGGCTGAGAATCTAAAGGTTTTAGATAATCAGGTTGATCAGTTGTTTAATTTTCAGCAGGAATATATCAAGGCTGGAAAAGAATTCCAAAAAAAGCTTCCAAAGGAAGCAGGAACATTCTTGGATGGAAATTCAAAGGTCATAGATGAATTTGATCGCCTTGTAACTTTTCAGAAAGACTACGTTAAATCTGTTAGAAGCATTTCAGACAAATTTAGGAAAGAGACTGTAAACCTTACTCAGAAGAACGTAGAGAAAGCTTTTTCTCTTGTTGACGATTATCTAAACTTGTTCAAGGCATAAAGTTGCTTTACAGCGCAGTTGGGTTAAAGACTCATCCGCGCTGTAAATACTAAGTTTCAATGGGGACTTCTGAGCGGGATTTTGTAGCATAACTAATTTGGGGTTATAGGAGGTGGCTTTTATGCAAGAGAATATTCAGGCACAGGATCTCAAGCAGTCAATCGTTATGGCTTTTAACCTTGGTGTATGGTTGAAACAGCAAAAAGGTCAGACTGGTAATGTCTCAGAGGCGGCCAAGGAGCTCAAGGATATGATTTACTGGAATTTGAATAAACAGTATGGGGAAACATATCCGGCTGATCTCTTAAACACAAACGTCGAATATTTTCTACAGATTGCCCTTTTGGGATATATACTTCCCGAAGTCTGTCTCCCTGATGAAGAATTAAAGAGCAGACTACTTGCTCTTATAGAAGCTAAGGCTAGAGGAGGGGCTTTTCAACCGGCGGTTGAAGAACAAACTACTGAAATAACTTTTCATAATTAGCTCTTTGAATCAATTCTAAATATGATTAATTTCTAAACTTCGCTAATATTCATTAAAGGTCTTTCGCACAACTTAAGAGCAAGGACAGTAGTGGTGTGTTTTTTGCCCTTTAACCTTTGAGCTTATTTTACGATAGGGAGTGAAAATCAATCAAGCTAGGTTAAGGAATAATTTAAAACGATTAAAAGAATAAGAGGTATTTACTTTCAGAAATAATCATGAATATGGAAGTTATAGTTGAAACAATTTAGCTATGTGATAAAAAGGAGAATAATTATGAATAATGACAGATACGAACGCGGTGCGGAGAAGTTTAAAGAAATTAAGGGTGAAAACGGTGAAGAGGCTATCGAGCGCTTGAAGGAGCTTGATCCTGACTTAGCTCGCTATGTAATTGAATTTCCATTTGGAGATATTTACGCTCGCCCCGGGTTAGATCTGAAATCAAGGGAGATTGCTACTGTTGCGGCACTTATTGCATTAGGTAATGCTGTTCTACAATTGAAAGTACACATTCGAAGTGCGCTTAATGTAGGTGTATCACGCCAGGAGATCATTGAGATTATTATTCAAATGGCAGTTTACGCAGGTTTTCCGGCTGCGCTTAACGCTATGCGTGCCGCAAAAGAGGTGTTTGAAGAACTGGATGAGAAAGAGGAAAACCAGACACCCAAAAATTTAAAACCAGAAAAGGTACTACCGCATTTAATAAAATAAAATGAAAAATCATAAGTCCGGCAAAGTAGAAGTAAACGACATAAATATATATTATGAAATTCATGGAAAAGGAGAGCCCCTTCTTCTTGTTGAGGGGCTGGGATGCTCAAGCTGGATGTGGTTTAAACAGATTCCCGATTTTTCCAGAGAATATAAGGTTATTGTTTTTGATAACCGTGGAGTTGGAGATACCGATAAGCCTGATATGGAGTACACGATGGAGATGATGGCGGATGATGCTGCAGGGGTTCTAAAAGCTCTGGGGATAGAATCAGCCCATGTCCTTGGAGTCTCGATGGGTGGTTTTATTGCCCAGGAGATAGCTATAAATTATCCAGACATGGTGAAGAGCCTTGCTCTAGTTTCAACTAGCTTTAGCGGAAGAGACATTATGCATAGAGGCTCCAGCTCACTCTTCAGCACTTTTGCGGGCTTATGGGAACTAATTCCCGCAATGCTCGAATTCCGTGGAAAGGTAAATGCCCCAATGGCTAATTCCTTCGGCTTAACAACAGAAAAAAAGATTCGTTATGGGTTATCTTTAGCTTTTGCGCCGGAATATTTTAACAGTCATATCGAAGAAATTGACCGTATTGTAGAATGGAGGCTTGTCCATCCACAGCCACTCTACGCTTGGAAACGCCAGCTAATCGCTGGAATGAAATTCGATGCGACCGATAGAGCACATCAAATCAAAGCCCCTACTCTTGTGGTAACCGGGTCTGAAGACAGAGTAGTCCAGCCTGAGAGTTCAAAACGTCTTGTGGAGAAAATCCCAAATTCAAGGTTTGTTGAAGTCCAAGGAACGGGGCATTTGCCCTTTATCGAGCAGGCAGAGGAGTTTAACAAAATGGTACTCAGTTTCTTGAAGGAAGTTACAAAAGACAAGGAAGCTGTGATAATAATGAAAGAAATGAGAAAATGGTGGAGGAGAATCGTTTCTTTCTTCTTCAGTTACTAATCTAAATTTGCACTGTACAAGAAAAGATATCTTTGTCTTCTGTCTACAAATTGATCTAAATTATTCCTCGCCGTCCCAGTAATCAACTTGAGTGTCATCTCGTAGGTATTTATGCAATGTGCGTTTTTCCTTAGAACCACCAGGTGCTGCCCCCACAAAGATACCAATCTTTTTAGAATCAGGATAGACAATTACATCTGGTTCAATCATGGTGGAGAAACATAAGTAGCGCAGTGTTTTATCTGATGAGTTTATGATTTGATGCGCTCCTCTTCCTATTGGAAATGTAATATAATCCCCTTTTGTAATTTCTACTTCCTCTCCTTCGATCCGAAGGGTACCTTTACCCTCTAAAACGTATATAGCCTCCTCATTTGCTGAGTGATAGTGATAAGGCCAGGCTCTTCTACCCGGCGGAATTTCATACAAGCTACAACCTAACTTCTCTCCTCCGGTAGCGCCGCTTAACGATTTGCGCCGAAAGCCGAATTTTTCACCGTGAGATTGCTCAACCCATTTCAGGTCGTCTTCGTGAGTGACGTTTGGATGTTTCTTCATAATTTCCTCCGTTTATTTAAGATTGTACAGTAGAGACGACCCGGCGGGTCGTCTCTACATTAAATCCAAAATCCCAATGTATTATTGTAGAGGTAACCCTTGCGGTTACCCCCTAAGCCATTATATGCGGGCTAGGTTCGCCCCTACAAATGTAAAAGTAGATTATGCGCTGCTTTAAACGCACGAAGTGCCTGCTCAATGTGCTCTTCTTTGTGCGTTGCCATAAGGGTTGCTCGGATCCGGCATTTGCCCGGTGGAACTGAAGGAGGGCGAACAGCAGGTGTAAATACTCCGTTTTCCCTAAGCATGCGAGCAAAATCGAGCGTTGGCTGAACTTCACCAATGAGAACCGGAATAACAGCAGAATTAGAAGGAAGAACTTCAAGTCCGATATCTTCTAGTCCTGATTTAAACTTTTTTATAAGACCCCAGAGATGCTCTCTTCTTTCGGGTTCAAATTCTATTATATCAATTGCAGCAATAGAAGCCGCAAGAGAACTCGCTGGAAGAGAAGTGTCGAAAATATAGGAACGGGCTCGGTTTCTAAGAAAATCAATCAGTTTTCTGCTTCCCCCAACATATCCTCCCAGAGACCCAATGGCTTTTGAAAGCGTTCCCATGACTATAGGAACCCGGTCCTCCACTCCAAAATATTCTGTGGCACCACTTCCCCTCTTCCCCAAAACTCCCGTTGCATGGGCTTCGTCAATCATCAACATACAGCCATAGTGTTCCGCAAGCTCAACTATCTTAGAAATTGGAGCAAGGTCTCCGTCCATGCTAAAAACCGTATCTGTCACGATTAATTTTTTCCCTCGGAAATTATCTGAAGAGAGAAGGTGTTTTAGATGTTCTACATCACAGTGCTTATATATTCTAGTTTCCGCACGGGAAAGTCGGCATCCGTCAATTATGGATGCATGATTAAGTTCGTCACTGTAAACTATATCGCCAGGACCGACCAGAGCAGAAATGGTGCCAATATTTGCCAAATAACCTGAGCTAAAAAGTATCGCCGCCTCAGTCTTTTTGAATAACGCAATTCGCTCTTCTAATTCTCTATGAAGATCAGAGCTTCCACTTACAAGACGGGAACCTCCTGAGCCTGTTCCATATTTTTCCAAAGCTTTGCTTGCAGCTTCTGTTACCTTTGGGTCAGTTGTTAAGCCGAGGTAATTGTTCGAGCCAAGGAGAATGTAAGTTTTACCATCAACTATAATCTCAGGCAACTGACCGCTCTGGAGTTCTGTAAAAACCCGGAAGAGCTTTTTATCGCGGATTTGCTTTAATTCATTCTCAATCCAATAAAGAGGGTCATTCATAACGTTAGTTGTAGGGGCGAACGGCCGTTCGCCCACTAAATTAGGGCAGACACACTGGGGTCTGCCCCTACAATTTACGATTCCGTTGTCTTCTTAATCGCTCTATAAGTCACAGTAAGTAGCTTTTTTAGATCTTCCATCGAGATTCCAATCGGAGGCATTACTACAATCACGTTTCCAAGAGGACGTATTAGGACTTCTTCCTCCATCGCAAGCTCGGCAACCTTCCATCCCATCTTCATCTTGACCGGATAAGGTTTTTTCGTCTCTCTATCCTCTACTAGCTCTATTCCCACCATAAAACCTTTATTCCTCACATCTCCAACGTGCTTGAGTCCTTTAAACTCCCGAAGTTCCTGTTCCAAGAACTCTATCTTCTCTTCTAGTTCTTCAAGAGTATTGTAATTCCTGAAAGCCTCAAGATTTCCCAGTCCTGCCGCACAGGAGATCGGATTACCGGCATAGCTATGACCATGAAAGAAGGTTTTAAATTCCTCATACTCACCGAGAAAAGCATCGTATATCTCCTGAGTTACAATCGTTGCAGAAAGAGGCAGGTATCCACCCGTCATTCCCTTGCCCAGAACCATAATATCGGGCGTTACCCCTTCATGCTCACAGGCAAACATCTTTCCTGTTCTTCCAAAACCTGTAGCAACCTCATCCAGAATCATAAGCACATCATATTTATCACAGCACCCACGTACTTGCTCAAGATAACCTGGAGGAGAAACAATCATGCCGCCTGCTGCCTGGACGTAAGGCTCAAATATCACTGCCGCAATCTCATTGTGATGCTCACTGAGTATTTTCTCAACCTCTCCTGCGCATGCAACCTCACATGAAGGATATGTCTGTCCAAGGGGGCATCTGTAGCAATAATATGATGGAGCTTTGTAAGTCTCAAAAAGAAGAGGTTTAAATGTTGCATGAAATATATCAATTCCGCCTAGAGATACCGCACCAAGTGTATCTCCATGATACCCGTTTTCTAAGGAAACAAATTTTGTCTTCTTGGGCTTTCCTTTGTGTTGCCAATATTGAAAAGCCATCTTAATTGCAACTTCGACTGCGCTTGCACCGTCCCCCGAATAGAAAACCTTCTTTAAACCAGTGGGACATATTTCTATTAATTCTTTTGCAAGCTCTGCTGCGGCAGGGTTTGTAATTCCCAGAAGCGTGCTGTGGCCAAGTTTCTCTACCTGCTCTTTAATCGCCCTGTCAATTTCCGGGACTTTATGTCCATGAATATTAACCCAGAGCGACGACACGCCATCTATGTATTTCCTGCCCTCAGTATCAAAAAGATAAACCCCTTCAGCTTCCTCGATAACAATCGGCTCTTTTTTCTCGTACTCCTTCATCTGGGTAAAGGGATGCCAGATGAAATTCTTGTCATATTCTCTAAGTTTCTTCGTACGGTCAGTCATTTTAATTGATGCAGGATGCACGATGCATGATGTATGATTTATTTATATCCGGTATCCTGCATCATGTATCATGCATCATGATTACACGTCCCTTCTCACGGGCATCTGGAGGTCATCAAGCATTCTTAAATCCTCTTCAGGAGGGCGCCCGGTAGTAGTAAGGTAGTTGCCAAGAATCATGGCGTTTGCACCAGCCAAGAGCCCCATTGCCTGAAGGTCCCGAAGGGTAACCTCCCTTCCACCAGCAGTCATAAGAATCTTATCGGGAAGCACAAGCCTGAAAATTGATATAGTCTTTATTGCCTCAAAAGGGGAGACCATTGGTAGGTCGCCGAAAGGAGTCCCCGGTCTTGGATTAAGGAAGTTTATAGGAACCCAACTTGGTTCGAGTTCTCTAATCTCAAAAGCAAGCTCAATCCTCTGCCTCACAGACTCGCCCATTCCGAGAATGCCGCCTGAACAAAGATTCATACCAACCTTTTTAACAAGCTTTGCCGTTCTTACTCTATCATCATAGGTATGCGTAGTGCAAACTTTTGGGAAATAGCTACGACAGGCTTCGATGTTATGATTGTACCGCCACACTCCATGTTCTTTAAGTGTAAAAGCCTGCTCCTCAGTAAGAGATCCAAGGGAACATCCAATCTTAAGATTCGTGTTTACTCTTAGGAGGTCTACAGCTTCGAGAACCTTCTTAAAAATTCTAGGTGTTGGTCCCTTGGCACTTATCACTATACAAAAATCCATTGCGCCAAATCTTTCGGCTTGTTGAGCGGCTTTTAATATCCTTTCTGCCGCCATTAAGGGATGAGCATTTACTTCTGTATCATAATAGGCAGATTGAGAACAAAATGCGCAGTCCTCAGGACAGTTTCCTGTTTGCGCGCTTATAATAGAGCGCAAAAAGACCCCATCCCCTTTATACTTTAATGTAACCTTTCTGGCAAGTGAAATGAGGTCGGGAATCTGTTCTTTAGTCAGTTCGGTTAACTCAAGGGCTTCGTCAAAAGTGATAAGCTCTTCTCTTTCTAGCAGCTTTTCTCTTACTATATCTAAAGTATTAATTTTAACCCTCCTCTATTTGACTGGTAAATCTTATTAACTGAAAGCTCCATTCTTGTCAACAAGAATGAGCCAGAGATGACATCCATGGCCTAATGATTTTCCAAAAATTTAATTGGATAAACATCAAGATAGGGTAAGCCCACCAGTCTTGCTGAGTCTTACTGATGGGTAAGAGGGTTGTCAGATAAGAATATCTGACCCACCATATCATGATTTTTGGTAGAACAGACATTCTTGTCTTTTCCAAGATCGTTATTACCTACCAGGTATGACCAGGGTGAGCGATCCGGATGGAGGGTATCTAGGCAACCACAAGGTTATCTATTACCGGATTAATATTTGAAAGAGCATTAGACCAGAATCAAGAAATCAGCAGAGCATTAAAAAACGATTAACCAAAAATTCTCTTTAACTCCTCCTGCAATTTGTCAATTTCAGTAATAATCGTTCCGCCGCTTGCTTGAATGAAATATTCGACTTGAAGATTCACTTTCGCCACTTCATTATCCGCTCTTAATCTGAAATCCCCACGGTATCCCAAAATAGGCTTTCCCTTGGCAAAAGCATATCCTATTTCCGCCGCAGTCCCACTGTCAACATCGGTGCCATCTAGGACGGCTACCAATCCATCCGAATCATCTATACCTTTTTTATTATTCCTGCCGATTTCAATATTGAGTTTTTTCCAAGCATGTAGTTTCTGAGAGAGATCAGTCATTGATTCTATTCTCTGTTTTTTTTCTATAGGAGTTAATGTCCAGGGATCAATGACTTGATAGCCAACTTGCTCAATCCTTGGAATTAGTTCTCGATAATAGAATGCCCTTCCAATTTCTGAGAATCCCAGAGGACTAGCCACATAAATTTTAATTTTTGAACCCATACTATTTTCCTCCATTATATCTTCTGCAACGAGTAAACATTATTCATAGTAACGGACAATAGAAAACAGACAAGAATGTCTGTTCTACCAATATATAGCAACAGCATATATGGTAGGTCAGACATTCATGTCTGACATTCAACCAACAAAAATTTTTGTTGACACTGCTTTCTTTTTTTGCGATGATATAAATGATTCATTTAAAAATTCCTGACTATTTAGAGGGGAGGTAATAGATATGGGATCTGCTGTTAGAAGATACGGACTTTTTATTGACGGCAAAGAAATGGATTCCGTAAGCGGAAAGACTTTTATGAGAGAAAATCCCGCTACTGAGGAGCCTTTTGCGGAAATTGCAGAGGCGCAGAGAGAAGACGTAGATAGGGCAGTGAAGGCGGCAAAGCTTGCATTCGAGAAATGGCCGCACTTACCTCCTCGAGAACGCTCTAAATTTATCTATCGCCTTGCTGAAACGCTAGATAAAAATAAAGATAAAATTGCGCTCACAAACACTCTTGAGACTGGAAAGCCGATTCGTGAAAGCCGTGTCGTAGAGATAGGGAATTCAGTAAGAACTCTGGAGTACTACGCAGGAGCCGCGACAAAACTAAACGGCGAGAGCATGTCTATTTCTGATGACCTGTTGACGATTACCTTGAGAGAACCTGTAGGAGTTGCCGCGCACATAATTCCCTGGAACTTTCCCCTGCTCCTCTCATTCTGGAAAATCGGAGCGGCCCTTGCCGCTGGATGTACTATAGTATTAAAACCTGCAACGGACACACCGTGTGGTATTCTGGAGTTTGCGCGCTTGGCTGCCGAAGCAGGACTGCCCGATGGGGTATTTAACGTTATTCCTGGGAGGGGAAGCATTGCAGGTCAGGCTTTGATAGAGCATCCTGACATAAGCAAGATCGCCTTTACAGGCTCAACCGAAGTCGGAAAGGGGGTTATGAACACGGCCTCACAGAGTATAAAAAGAGTTTCCCTTGAACTCGGTGGTAAAGCCCCTTGCATAGTTTTCGATGACGCGGAAATAGAAGAAGCGGTTGAAGCCAATCTAAGAGGAGGTTTCTTCAATCAGGGTGAAAACTGCACCGCTGTAACCCGTCTCCTTCTCCACGAAAACATTTATGCTAAGTTCTTATCATCATACATAGATAGGGTCAAGAAGATTCGAATTGATGATCCTACGAAAGAGGAAACCGAAATGGGCTCGCTTGTCTCCCGCGCGCAATTTGAGTCGGTAAAATCGTATTTTGAGAAGGGAGTCGAAGAAGGCGCTAAGGTTCTACACGGAGGAGGGCGTCCAAAGAAGTTTTCTAAGGGCTACTTCTTTGAACCTACGGTTCTCGCTGATGTAAAACCTACTTCAACGGTTGCCTGTGATGAGATCTTTGGCCCTATAGTAGCGGTCATACCGTTTAAGACAGAGGAAGAAGCAATAAGAATATCAAACGATACAATATATGGGCTTGCAGGAGGAATTTGGACCCAGAACCTAAAACGCGCTCTCAGGATGGCAAAAGCTGTAAAAGCAGGATACCTTTGGGTAAACACCTATGGAGGAATCATACCTGAGACTCCATATGGAGGGTTCAAGCAAAGCGGTATCGGAAAAGAGCTGGGGACGGAAGGACTCGAAATGTATCTGGAGACGAAAGCTGTAAATATATATCTCGGTGATAAGACTCCCAGATGGTATAAGGGTTAGAGTTTAAAGTAAATGATGGATTTCGAAGATACTATTTACGAAAAGGAACAAGGGATTTCAAAAATAACGATTAATCGTCCAGAGGTCTTAATCTCTCTTGAACTATACGGAAGAAGCTCATGAGGGAGTAAGTGCTTTTTTAGAAAAGAGACTCCCTGATTTTTCTAAGTTTAGGAAGTAGCGCCATTATAATTATGAAACAGTTAATGTTTAGCCTGAAGCGGTCACGAGCAAGACTCGTGACCTACCCTATACAGCTCAGGATGCAGAAACGGGTAGTCCACCAGTCTTGCTGGTGGAATCATAGCATGAACATGGCGGTGAATGCCAAATTCCATAGAAAAGCAGCGTGCAAAATCCAGTCCACTTCCCTACAAACTTCGCGCCACTTTTTTGAAGAAACGCAGTCATCCCTTCCTTAAAACCCTGTGTTTGGAACACTTCATAAGCACCATCCATTATTATTGACAAAATTCCTAAAAAAAGGTTATATATTTAGCGGCTGATTTTAGCCATATACCTGATTCTGATCTTAAATCGAACAACATAATTCTTAAGCAATCTTAGGTACGGTCAAACCAAAGGCATAAAAGTCAGACTTGTAAACATCTGGAGGTAAAATTCATGCCACTTCTGACGGAAGAACATCAAGAGATACGTAAAGCCGTCCGTAGGTTTACAGACGAGGAGGTAATCCCCGTTGCTCAGGAATTAGACACCCATAACAAAGAAATACCCCTACATATAATACAGAAAATGGCGGAGCTTGGGTATTTTGGCTTAATATTCCCACCGGAATACGACGGAATAGGACTCGATTACATAAGTATGGCAATTGTTGCAGAAGAACTGAGCCGGGGATGGCTCAGCGTGGGAAGCGTAATGACAAGAAGTATTATTACGGGAACCCTTCTTCTAGCACACGGTACCGATGAACAAAAAAAGAAGTATCTACCAGGAATTGCAAGAGGAGAACTTATGACCGCCGCCGCTTTTACTGAACCCGATTCGGGTTCTGACACCGGGAGCATGAAGCTCCGTGCTACCAAAAAAGGAGACGGCTATGTACTAAACGGAGAGAAAACGTGGTGTACATTTGCCAACCGCGCACATCTCCTTACTGTTATCGCCCGCACCGACCCAGATATGAGCAAAAGACACAGGGGACTTAGCATATTTCTAGTTGAAAAAGATGCTGGAGAAACGATTAATCACCCTAATATATCAGGAGGACCAATTCCCACTGTAGGCTACCACGGAATGCGCTCCTATGCTCTGAGCTTTGATGAGTGTTTCGTTCCTGCTGAAAATCTGATCGGACTTGAGGAAAACAAAGGATTCTACCAACTGATGTCAACTTACGAATCTGCAAGAATTCAAACCGCAGCCCGCGCTGTAGGGATAGCACAGGCAGCCTATGAAGCCGCGCTCAGGTACTCAAAGGAGCGTATACAGTTTGGTCAACCCATTTGCAATTTTCAGGCGATCAGAATGAAGCTTTCCGAAATGGCATCGAAGCTAGAAGCAGCAAGACAGTTAGTCTATTACGCCTGTGATATGAAGGACACAGGCAAGCGCTGCGATCTTGAAGCAGGAATGGCAAAGGTTGTCGCCGCTGAAATGGTGGAATATGTGACCAGAGAAGCAATGCAGATTTTTGGGGGTTATGGATACTCTAAAGAGTACCCTGTCGAGAGATTCTGGCGCGACGGAAGAGTAATAAGCCTATTTGAAGGCACTAGCGAGATTCAGCATGAGGTCATTGCAAGACGCCTTATCGAGTTAAGCTAAGTAATATGCTTAGCCACTAAGTCACAAAGACACTAAGAAGAAATACGAATTTATACTTTGTGCCTTAGTGTCTTCGTGGCTTTTAAAAATTGAAAAGGAGGAAATCACTGTGTTCATTTTAGATGGAGGAACAAGAGTTGTCGTTCCAAGAACTGAGCTAACCTATCCGGGGCATAATTTAAAACTGCATCAAAATGCGGCCGATCCTGTAAAATCCCCCGTTGACCACGTGATGGCCGATCTTGAAGACGCCTGTCCTTACGAATTCAAAGGGGATAAAAGCAGACAGGTAATGGTCGAAGCACTAAACACTATAGACTTTGGGAAGAAGGTTGTGACCGTAAGACCTAACAACCTCCGCTCCGAGTTTTTTTACGGCGATATGGAAGCTGTGATGAGCGGGGCTGTGGATAAGTTTCACGGCGTTATAATCCCCAAAATTCACGGACCCGAGGATGTAAAGCTCGTTTCAGACCTGCTTGACGAGTTAGAAGCGAAATACGGATGGAAGACTAAAGTGTCGATTGAAACCCTGATCGAAAGACCGCGGGCACTTGAATATGCCTATGAAATCGCAACCGCATCCCCAAGGATGGCAGGTCTTATCTTCGGAATCGCAGACTACGCAGCAGAACTAGGTGCCGATCCTGATCTACTTCTTGATAGACAGAATGAGATCTTCTACTATGAGAAAAAAGCGACTGTCACTGCAGCAAAGGCTGCAGGGCTTCATGCAATTGATAACGTTTATCTTAGAATTTGGAGAAAGGGCGACTCAGCCGAAGTTGTAAAACAGGTTGACGAGGGGCTTCGTAGAAAGAACGAAGGCGCAGCGGCAATAGGAATGGACGGAACGTGGGTAATTCACCCCCAGCAGGCTCAGATAGCAAATGAGTGCTATACCCCTACAAAAAAGCAGATAGAAGAAGCAAAATACCAGCTTGATTTTTACCATGAAATGGGCGGCGGCTCTATGTTTGACCCTAAGACAGGACAGATGATAGATGAAGCCACGGCCAAAATAGCCCTGATGAGAGTGTCCAAAGCTTATATGGCTGGACTCGTAACTAAGGAGTACGTTGATACAATGGCGGAGAAGAGTAAATCTATAACCGGTTACGATATACGCCGCTCAAGCGAGAAACGGTAATGAAACCCCTCAAATATTCAACTCTTATTAGGTAAAATTATAAGGCAATTTAGCTCCCATGAAAAAAAGAGATAGAAAGGCCCTGATTTCCCGCGTTAAAAAGGTAGTGATAAAGATAGGGAGTAGTGTTCTCACAAATGAGTATGGCGAGCTATCAGAGGGCGTGTTTGATGAGATTGCTCGTGAAGTTTCCAGGATCAAATCCGGGGGAGTCGAGCCTATCCTAGTGTCTTCAGGCGCAATAGCCGCCGGAATGAAGAAACTAAGGCTCGGCGAAAAACCTAAAGACATTTCGACGAAACAGGCTATTGCTGCCTGTGGACAGAGCACTCTTATTTGGTACTATGAAAAGGCCTTCTCAGGGTTCGGCGAGAGGGTCGCACAGATACTGTTGACCCATGATGGTCTTTCAGTAAGAAAAAGATTTCTAAACGCACGTAAAACTCTATTCACACTTCTTAGAATGGGAGTAATCCCTATCGTAAATGAAAACGACACTGTAGCAGTTGAGGAAATTATGTTCGGCGACAACGATAACCTTGCCGCCCTTGTCACCAGCTTGGTTGAGGCCGACCTACTTATTCTACTGAGCGACATTGACGGTCTCTACAATAAAAACCCAAGAAACCATAGTGATGCAGAGTTCATTTCGGTAATAGAAGAGATTGACGAAAGGGTTAAAGAGATAGCCGGAGAAACCCTTGGAAAAACCACGACAGGCGGAATGAAGACAAAGATTGAGGCTTCAAAAACCGCTGCTGCATTTGGAGTTCCCACAATCATAGCGAACGGTAAAAATTCAAATACGCTCTCGGAAATATTTTCTGGTAAAGAATTAGGAACTCTTTTTCTTCCAGCAAAAGAGAAGATCAACGCAAGAAAACATTGGATAGCGTTTACTCTTAAACCCTCTGGAGAAATCATAATTGATGATGGTGCAAGAAGGGCTATTACATCCTTCGGGAAAAGCCTTCTTCCTGCGGGAATAAAAGAGGTACGTGGAGAGTTTGAAGTAGGTGAGCTTGTAAAGTGCATTGATGAAATGGGAGTGGAGGTTGCAAGAGGACTTACTTGCTATGGCTCGGATGACATAAAAAAAATAGTCGGTGCTAAAACCTCAAATATAGAAAAGATCCTGGGATATAAATACAGTGACGAGATAATACACAGAGACGATTTGGTGGTTATATCAAGGATGGGAATTTGAATACTTCTTGGACCTTGAAATATTTATCTGGTACTGGTTAATGCGGTAGGGGCTTTCAATTGAACTCCCCTACTAAACTGACATAACTACTCAGGGTTATTACGCGAATAAATTTTAAATTGCATTGGGAACTTGGAGCAATGGGATCTGCGAAGAAAATATTGATAAAGATAGCCACAATCACCATCTTATCAATGGCTTCATTAACTATCCTCTTTTACTTTACTTATTTAGCTCCCTCATCTCAAAGAAGAACAATCGTAGAAATCCCCAAGGGACAGGGCGTCAAGAGAATCGGCCTTAGACTGGAGCAGTCTTGGGTTATAAAGAGTGATGAGTTGTTTGTTTTCTACGTAATTGTTAAAAGGGCTCAAAATCAACTCAAGGCGGGAGAGTATGAGTTTCAACCCGGTGAATCCATGGCTCAAATAATTGAGAAGCTCGTAAAAGGTGATGTGATAGTCCGAAAGATCACTATACCGGAGGGGTTGACGATAGATCAAATAGGAGAGCTTTTAGATATAAACGGAGTTATCTTGAAAGAGGAATTTCTAAAGAAAACCAAAAGCATTAAGTTCGCAAGAGAGCTTCTTGGAGAATCAATATCGAGCTTTGAAGGTTATCTGTTTCCCGATACTTATTCCTATACAAAGGGAATAAGCTCGGAAGAATTTATAAGGGTTATGGTATCTAGGTTTAAAAAGGTTTACGGGTCGCTTAAAACCCAATATCGAGAAGTAAATCTAACCGATCAGGAGGTTGTAACTCTGGCATCAATTATTGAGAAAGAAACGGGAAGTGCTTATGAACGTCCTTTGATCTCTGCGGTTTTTCATAATCGGCTAAGACTCGGAATGAGACTTGAAAGTGATCCCACTGTAATCTATGGATTGGGCGGGGATTTCGATGGAGATCTTACAAAAGAGAATTTAAGAACCGAAGCCACTTATAATACCTATGGAAGCATTGGACTTCCGCCAGGACCGATTTCAAACCCCGGAAAGGATTCACTTGAATCTGCTTTAAATCCGGCAAAGGTTAATTATCTATATTTTGTCTCAAAAGGAGAAGGAGATGGTACCCACTACTTTTCTTCTGACTATAGAGATCACCGAGAAGCTGTGTTTAAGTATCAAAAACAGTCCGGCGCTACTGAGAAAAAACATTAGTAAATGGGTCTACTCGTGGTTTTTCGAAAACGGCAGGAGTAAATAGTTTTTTGTCTTTTTTCTCTATTCTGATTAAGCCGTCCTTTCCACGCGAGGCGATGAACTGTGTGCCGCTTGTTTCTTCGGAAATCTTCTGAAGAATCTTGGGATAGTTCTTGGAGCCTATGAATATTGAATGAATGCAAATACCAAGTTTCCTTGCTCTTATTCTCTCATTTGCAACCTCACAGTCCCCGGATGTCGGGATTCCATCGGTAATAAAAAGTATATGTTTGTTTCTCTGTCCTCTTCCCTTAAATTCGGAGATGGCGTCCTTGAGAGCGTCTTCATAGTTTGTATTTCCTGAGCACTCGGTTTTTGATGCGAGTTCAAGAATCCAGCGATAATCCCTAGTGAAATACTTTCCATTTCTTTTGTACTTGTAAGATCGGTGGTTGAACTCGATATATCCGACCTTCATTTTTTTAGTTCTGGCAAGCTCAATAACCCCTCGGACAACGGATGAAGACCACTCACTGTAAACGCCCATCATTGAGGTGCTTACATCTCTAAGTATCGCAATCTCTCCTCCCATTACCTCTTTCTCACGTTTATGAACCCTTGGGAGAGTAGGTGTTGTATGTTGAGTCCAAAACATTGCTTCAAACGGGTCTACGTCTTCCATCTCGTCAAAGTGAATCATTTTCTTCCATTTTCTCGGCTGTCCTCCTGGATGTGGAGCATCAAGAGCTATGGTTCTCTGAATATTCCCTTCAAGAACCTTCATTATTATCCTTACGTTGTCTGCTGACTCTAAGTTCCTTTTTCCTCCAATCCAGTAATCTTCTTCGTCGCCGGGACGGGGGGACTTACTCGAATATGTCTTCTGAGATACTTTGGGTCTGTCTTTCTCACCTTCTCCGTCATTATCTTCAGGATGTCCGCCTACCTCCATCTCAAAATTCCGATCGCCTTCAATGCTCATATTATTATCTTTTGCCATATTTTCTTTAAGCTCTTTTAGTGCTTGAAAAAAGGTTCTACGAGCTTCTGAAAGCTGATCGGAGGACTGTTCTTGCTTGTCGTCGAGGGTTTCTTTTTGCTGATTGCCAGGCATATCCCGGTTAAATTCAGACATCGCCTGTTCTATATTGCTCTTTGAATCTCTGCGGGCTTTTTTTTTTGAGATTACATCCTCGATAATCTCATCAAGTTTAAGGAAAACCTCCTCAGGTATTCGGAAAGCCGTCATGTATTTTAGAGCCTTGAGGTCTTCGGGCATACAGCGTTCTCTGTTATGCAGAAGAGCGTGTGCTCTCATGATTTTAAGGGATTTTACAAAAAAAGTTCTATCAGAAATAAGCGAGTTGGATTCATTAAGACCATAATCTTCAATCAGGATTGCGACCAGGTTTGCCAATCCTTCCTGTACATCAGAAGGGATTTCCACAGTACCGAGCTTAACATAATATTCGTCAAAGATATTCTTGCTTACCCTTACAGGGACTTCATACTCAAACGGTCTTTCTGAGTAGAGTTTTATTACTTTTCTTGCTTGTTCCCATTTCTTTCCATAGGAAAGCCCCTGAGCATTTATCTGGAGCACAAACCGATCAAGGTTTGCCGGGTCTAAAGGTTCGTTATAGTACTCGTCGGCGGTAGGGTTGCTTGTAGCGATTGCAGTGAGAAGCGGAATAGACTCATCCCCGAATTTTCTTTCATTCAAGATTCTAAGGAGTACGTTGAGTGATTCGCCTGGTGCACGGGAAATATCGTCAAGAAGACAAATCTCTGCAGTAAGTATTCCACCTTTTACAATTCTCTGTTTTATGATCTCTCCTTCTTTATCTACTATCTGCTTTGAAATCACAAGATCACCCAATAATTCTGAAAGCCTTGTATCTCTATGAAGCTGATAGAAGAAGAATCTAAGCTGTGCCGCACCCGAAATAATCTCGGCAAGCATCGTCTTGGCTGTTCCTGGAGGGCCTTCTATATAGATGTGCTCTCTGGAAATCACACCGAGAAGTAGACACATTTTAACCTCTTCATGCCCTATCACAAGCTTATCCATTTCGTCTTTAAGTAACTTGAAAGGATTCTGATCTGTCATTATCTGCTTTCCCCTCCGTTGGTTGTACTCGTTTTAATTTTACACAAGTGAGATTTCTTTTGCAATATTCAATTCTCCGGGTTGCCTTATACCGGTCGCTTATTGTTTCTAACAGCTCCTCAACCTTATGCGGATTTAATGCCGAATGCAGCATTCCATAATCTTAAATCGAGGGTTTGTTCGCACGGTTCGTTCTGACTAAAAAATCAGCACATATGCCTAAGCTTTAAGCACAATTGTTGTTTTTCTGATTCACACTTGTCAAAAAACAAAGACTTCTTAGCTGGCATATTATTTGCACTTCACGTCCTTTAATAAAGCCCTATAAAGGAGGTATAAAAATGATAACCGGTTGGATTCTAAGGTTATAACCTTAACTGTTTGCCAGTCATCATCCAGAATTAGCATATAAGAAAAACAAGGTTTTGTCTTAAAAGCTATGTTAGATCTGTGCAAACAAAATAACCAGAAATATGTAAGTTTGAGTCTAAAGGAGGGAGAGAAAATGGAAGAATTAAAGAAAGTTAATAATGTTTTAAGCTTAGTTGTGTACCCGATTTTATTTCTAACATTAGTTCTGTTTTCAAGTTTGTGTTTTGCTCAAGAGGCTGCTCCACCATCCACAGTTGATACGGGTGACACCGCTTGGATACTCACATCATCAGCCTTGGTGTTAATGATGACAATACCAGGCCTTTTTCTCTTCTACGGGGGCTTGGTTAGAGGAAAAAACGTTCTTGGCACTATAATGCACAGCTTTATCATTGTTGGCCTGATTAGTGTTCAGTGGGTGCTCTGGGGCTATACTCTTGCTTTCGGGCCGGACAAGGGAGGAATCATCGGTAGCCTTGCATGGCTTGGGTTAAAGGGAGTAGGACTCGATCCCAACCCTGACTATGCCGCTACCATTCCACATCAAGCATTTATGATTTTCCAGATGATGTTTGCGATTATCACGCCTGCTCTAATTACCGGCGCATTTGCTGAGCGGGCAAAGTTCAGCACCTTTATTATCTTTATCCTACTCTGGGCGACATTTATCTACGACCCTCTAGCCCACTGGGTGTGGGCAGTAGGTGGATGGATAAGAAATTTGGGAGCCTTAGATTTTGCCGGTGGCACTGTGGTTCATATTAGCTCTGGCGTATCGGCTCTTGCGGCTGCATTTATGTTTGGCAAGCGGATTGGCTATGGAAACGAACCGATGCCGCCGCACAACCTCCCCTTTAGTGTTATTGGGGCTGCTCTTCTATGGGTGGGTTGGTTTGGATTTAATGCCGGGAGCGCACTGGCATCTGGCGGATTGGCAACGAGTGCCTTTGTAGTCACCCATACTGCAACGGCAACGGCAGCACTCTCATGGATGATTATGGACTGGCTCTTCAAAGGTAAGCCCACGGTTCTGGGAGCCGCTAGTGGAGCTGTAGCCGGTCTTGTAGCAATTACGCCAGCGTCAGGCTATGTTGGGCCGATTTCCTCAATCATTATTGGAATCGGCGCAGGTGTTTTCTGCTCTGCTGCTTGCAACGTGAAGACGAAGTTTGGTTATGACGACTCA
>JACPIY010000031.1 GCA_016187835.1 Deltaproteobacteria bacterium
AAAAGACTGCCTCTTTTCCAGGGAAGAAGATTCTCCTGCAAAAGATATGCAAGGTCATTTATGGCCCAATAGATTGCCATGGTTCCGGCAAATAGAAATAGCATAGTTATTACCGTTACTCCCAGGGGACGTTGAGGAGGTATTCTAGATTCAAAAATGTTTTCTTCCCTAGTTCTTTGCCCTGTCTCCTGTCTCCGTAGTAAACTTTGGCGGAATCTATAATATTCTCTGCGTAATGTTGGATTACTTAATACATGATAAGCTTCGTTCAATAATTTCGCCTTTTCTTCATTACCACCTAAATCCGGATGTACGCTAAACATATGTGTGTGATAGGCCTTTTTAATAGTTTCTATATTTGCCCTTGGATGGACACCGAGCATTTTGTAATAATCTACCTCAGAACGAAAATGATTAGACAATCTTATCCTCCTTCCTTCAGAAATATTTTCTGGGATGCCACGAGTTAAGTTCGTCTGAAAAGGTTCTTATTGAGCTTAGGTCCCTCTCAATTTCATCTATAATCCCCTGTACAGGCTCCCATGGGTTCTTAAGGTTTCTTGAAATAAACGTCACTCTCAACAGTGCGATATTCTTTCCAAGATTAGCAAGAGGATCATGAAGTTCTCTCTGCGTCCGATAGGCAACCGCAGACGCCGACTCCTTTTTCTCTAACCTTACCAACTGCTGCAAATTTCTTCCCATTTTAAAAAATCTATCAATAAGCCAGCCGATCTCATCGTTTCTCGTGTTCTCAGATTCTAGTGAGGTAACAAACTTCCCTTCTTCCATCTCTTTCATAGCTTTTATGAGGTTATTTAGTGGCTTAATTACAAGTCTTGAGAATAAGAAATTCACAAGAGCAATTATTAATAGTACTGTGACTATAGCATGAATCACATGAATAAAGATTCCACTCCTGTCTAACTTTAAAGCAAATATATCGAAAACGGTAATTGTCACGACAACTATGAGAGCAAGATAAATATTTAATTTTGTACGTAGCCCCCATTTGATAGGAAAGATATTTTTCATTTTTTCTATGGTTTGTTCGGCCATAACCTACCTCCATACAACAAATGTAAGAAGACCTTATTTTGCTATCTGATTTCTATAGAAAAGCAACTTCTGTGCCACATAAACTTCTCAATAATATCCTCCTTTGGAATCACTAAGAAATTGGCTGAAAATTTGCTTATGAAAACTTGTTTCAGTTGGAAAAGCGGAGTGTGACTACATAGAGATTTGTAGAATATTCCACTTGGGTGTCTAATATTCTACAAATCTCCTATCCTAACTTAACTTCGAGTACGCTCTCTTTAGATAATTCTCTATTTAAAACTGTTGAAATTTCAACAAGATGTGTTTAAAAATCAACACATCTTAGCAGGATTTATATATGTAATGTGTCGGGAAATCACATAATGTTTGTTATAACTAGCGTTTAATATTTTAAAAAATTTCCCCAATTTTTTCTGGCACATATATTGCTAAAAGCCTTACAAGGAGGCAATAAAGCATGAGAACAAAGTTTTGGTTATTCTTCAGTTTTGTTTTAGCTGTTTCTTTGCTTGGTTCCTTTACTGCTTTTGCGGCTTCAACAACAGTTGAAGGAAAAATAAACGGATTTATTCATGCTATGAATGGATACAAATGTCCGTTGGAGAATATGGAAGCCCATATCGCTCTTGAGCCCGATCTTGTGCTGGTTACCCCAGATAATACCATCTACGTTATAGCTAACCTAAAGAAAGAAATTAAATCGCGATATCTCTGCGAGGATTTAAAGGTCACAGGAACTGTTGACAAGGAGAAGGAGATAATTATAGCTGATAACTTCGAGGTTAAAAAAGACGGCAAGTGGAAGACCGTTTGGTCAGTAAAGGATGAAAAGAAGGCTAGAGAGTTTTATCATCATCGTCAAATGGGTAGCGACAAACCGGTGATTCACCAGCTTGAAATGATGAAAGAAAAACAAAAAGAGAAAAAGTAAGCCATGCATTTTGAGCATATGATGATAAGAAGATACTTAACTTCTTTGGCAATTTTGATATTTGTTGCAAGCCCTTCCGTTCCCCAGGATATGATGCAGGAAAGTAAAAGTATACAAGGGGAAATAAAGGGTGGAACTATGACGGAGAAAGAAAAATAGCTGAAAAGTGAGATAGGAGATTGTGTTATGCCTAAGATGAAAATATCTGTTCCCCCTTCATATAGAGGAAGAGCCGATACGGGTGATTTTATGCCCTCTTTGATACTTATGTCTAAGGGAAAAGGAGTCAAATGTCAACATACCTCCCCAAGTGCGGCTATAATCGAAGGAGACAAGGAAACTCTTTTAGAAATTCTGAATGAACTTGATAATGTTTCATTCAGCCCAATAGCTAATGGATTCTCAATTGCCATGGAACTTGACGGAAGCAATGATAAACCTTTCACTGGATCAGAAATTGAATTTCTGAGCAAAGAAATGAAAGACGAAAACTCAAAAAGATCCAAGAAAAAGACCAAATCTCACAAAAAAATACTACATGATATGGTTGTGAAAAGACTTTGGAGATACACGAGAAAAGAGAAAGGGAACAGGGTAAAGACTTCTATTGCCGTTTTGAAACAGAAGATAGTGAAATGAGATTAACAAAAAGGGATATTTGAAGCTTATTAAAGTACTTGAATATAAGGAGGTATTTACAATGACAAAGGAAACCAGGCTAAGAAACTCAAAGGGAAAAGCGAGAGTAGACCAACAAACACTAAACGAGATGATTGAGAAAAAGGCTTACGAGATTTATGAACAAAGAGGAAGAGAACACGGCAAAGACCTTGATGACTGGCTTGAAGCAGAAAAGATAGTTAAGAAGAAAGAGAGGAATTAAACTGACGGGAGCTCAAATTTTAATCTTGTTTTTAAGCTTTTCATCTTGACGGTTATCCCAGGTTATTTTGTGTTTCAAAAGAGAGGAGATAAACGTAACAAGAACAACATTATTAAAGAAAAGGAAATAACGAAAAAGGGGGGTTGGGGTAAATGATTTCTTGGAAAAAGGAGAAGCTCTCATTCAGTTCGACTTTGCTTGTTACTTTGATTTTAGTCTCTGTCACAGCAAGTGGGTGTTCATATCATTCTTCAAGTGCGCACGAATACTACATAAAAGGGAGAGAAGCCTATTTGCTATTCACACCCGAGGGTTTTGAAGAAGCTATAAAGAACTATAACAAGGCATTAGAGGACGACGGAAGCTACGCATTTGCCTATAGTGGTCTTGGGGAAGCTTACTCATTGTTGGGGCGTTGGAAAATGACAAACAGAGAAGAATACAAAAGATACTACGATAAATCTTTACACTACAGCTTGAGGTCCTTGGAGCTTACACCTAAACTAGGCGATTCACATCGGGCACTAGCTTTAATTTATATGAACCTAATGAGACCAAGTGAAGCTGAAGAGGAGGCAAAACGTGCGATAGAGTTAAACCCAAATGATGCTGAAGCATATTGTATTCTTTGGTTGACAACCGGTAAAGGTGTGGAAGACGAGTATATAAAGAAATCCCTTGAATTAAATCCAGACTTAATTATGGCTCATTATTGGTTAGCGAAGGAGTACTATCTTGAAGGCAATTACGATATGGCTATACATCACTTTAGCCGCTCTGTTGAGATAAACCCAAATTTTTTTCTCGGTCATTACAATCTTGGAGTTGTTTATTATGAAATGGGTAGAGATGAGGAGGCTATACAAGAGTATAAAAGGACAATTGAGATTGACCCAACTCTTATGTTTGCGCGCATTAATCTGGGAATGGTTTTAAGAAGAGTGGGTAGAACCGAAGAAGCAATCCAGGAGCATAAAAAAGCAATCGAGATTGATCCTGCTTATGTAGAAGTTTATTTTAATCTTGGGGCTATATATGAATCGGTTGGTAGAGTGAAAGAGTCCATAGAGTATTACACGAAGTTTATTGAGTTGGCCCCTCCACAATATAGGATTTTCATTGATATCGCTAAACGTAAGATCAATGAATTGGGAAGCTCTATTTAAGCTTAGGAAAAATAATGTCTGAACTAAGAAAAGACCACACAACAAAAGAACGGATCATTATTCCAACAAAGAGAGCAAAGCGTTCTCACGGCTTTATAGCTATTAAGAAGAAGGAAGAACTGTCTTCTTTTATGCCTTCCTGCCATTTCTGCCGAGCAAACAGCGTAGTTCGTGAGAAACATAAAAATATAATTTACTTTGTCTTTACGGGAGGTACTCAATGAAGGAACAAGCTTTAGAAGACGTTAAAAATACTATCCCTAGATTTAGATGGGGACTCAGAACAAAGCTAAATATCTATCTTACTCTTATAATCATTATAACAATTCCTATTTTTGAGATAATTGCCCTAAAGCTACATGAGAGCTCATTCATTATTCATACAATTCATGCTGTGGTAACGATCTTACTGGTAATTGTTCTAATCAATATCTCTTTTTCGAGACTTATACTTGAGCCTCTTAACAACCTCATAGGAGCAATGAGAGAAATGGAGGAAGGAAAACTTGTCACTTCTTTATATTTAGGGCCAGTAAAGGATGATGAGATTGGATGGCTTACCAAGAGGTTTTTCCAAATGGGTAAGAAAATTCAAGAAAATATAATAGAGCTTGTAAGGTCTGAGAAAAGAGAATCAGCAAGAGCCATAGCTCATAGATTGGAAAGGGAGCTTCACGAGCCGGTTCTTAGTATAGAGAAAAATATAGAGATATTAAGAACTCTTATACCCGAAGCTCATCTGAATCCTCATCTTGTTCTAGGTGAGATTGCAAAAGACGTTAGCTCAATAAGAAAGTTCTCGAATGATATATCTTCAATGTTTTCAGTATAGGATTAATGTGAGATTAAATTTAAGGAGCTAAGAATTAAGGATTATAACCTTAGATTTTTTAATGTAAGGAAATATTAAGAGAGAGACAAAAACCAAAGTCTTAACGGATACTGTTCTAAGATAATAAGGAGGTAAGTAGATAAAATGGTGAAAGATCCAGTGTGTGGTATGGAAGTAGAAGAAAATAAAGAAAATGAAAAGTCGGAGTATGAAGGCAAGACTTACTATTTTTGTTCCAAAGCCTGTAAGAGTGCATTTGATAAGAACCCTAAAAAATATGAAATTAAAATAATAAGAAGAAAAAGGTGATCAAGGATGAAAAGGATATTTCCATTCGTAGCAGCTTTTATAGTAGTCTTTCTGCTTTTCTCTTGTGTAAGAAGAGTCCCCAGCAAAACTTCTGAAAAGGAAGAGATTACCAAGCTTATAGAAGCTGCTACAACTCCCGAGGATCACATGAAGATTGCAGACTATTATGAAAATCAGGCCAGTGAAATGAAGGTAAAGGCACGTTCTCACGCCTCCATGGCCGCTTCATATAGAGCAAGGGGAAAACCCTTACCAGGGCTTTTCATCCACTGCCGGAATCTTTCCAAGAAGTACAAGGAAGCGGCGGAAGAATATAAAGCCATGGCAATGGAACATAGGGAGATAGCTAAAAAAATGCAAAAGGAGTAACAATGCTTTTAGGTTACGGAGGGAACTCTTACTTGACAGGGAAAACTCTGAGACATTTTATTAAAGTATGGGATGATTATTAAGTTGCGAGAAGTCATTTTAGCACAAGTAATTTCCAAAATAACCGAAATAATTTAACAAAGGGGGGATTAAAAAGATACAGCATAATCATAGTCATTGTGCAATATGTAAACACCAAGAAAACTGTAATGGTTTACCCTACTTCTGGCCAGTTTTCTGTTTTGTTGGATGCGAGACTACAGAGGCTTTAAGGAAAAATCTTGAGTTCCTAAAAGTAGTAGATGAAACCCTCATAGAAAGACCCGAGCCTCTATGGACAACAGAAAGTAAGATAAGGATTGAACTTGATACCGTAAGGCTTAGGGACTTTTCTAAAAAGCAAAACAAGAGTGGTATATATACTTTAATCCTTGCTCCATATGCAGGACATACATCCCAAATTGCTGATTACGATACGGGACAAAGCTTAGTAGAAACGTTTCAAAAAAATAGAACAAAGAAAGTCGCTGTTACAGACTGGAAGAGCGCTACTAATGAGACGAAAGATTACTCTATAGATAACTATCTTGACAGCGTTGATGCATGTGTAGATGAACTAGGGGGAGTTGCTAACTTAGTAGGACTTTGTCAGGGTGGATGGCTTGGGGCAATGTACTCTGCCAGATTCCCTGAGAAGGTAAATACACTTACTCTTGCTGGCTCTCCTATTGATACGGACGCAGGTGAGGGACAAATAAAAGAGTTTGTTCATAACTATCCTATGAGTTTTTATGAAGAACTAGTAGCCATGGGAAATGGGGTGTTAAAAGGTGAGTTTATGCTCCGGGGGTTCAAGAATATGCATCCTGGGAAACAGTATGTAGAAAAATATGCGGAGCTTTATAAAAATGTTGATGATCCAGAATACATAAAGAAATTTGAGAAGTTTGAGAGTTGGTATGAATACACGATAGATTTGCCTGGTAAGTTCTATCTTCAGGTAGTTAAGGAGCTTTTCAAAGAGAACAGACTGGTGAAAGGAGAATTCATAGGGCTAGAAAAAAGATTGGATTTAAAAGATATAAAGTGCCCAGTATACCTACTTGCGGGAGAAAGAGATGACATTACGCCGGTCGAACAGGTTCTCAACGCTGAAAAATATGTAGGAACTAATAAAAAGAATATTAAGAAAGATATAGCTGACGGGGGACATATAGGACTCTTCATGGGACATAAACCTCTAGAAATGAATTGGCCAAAAATAGTTAAGTGGGTAAGAAAGCATTCAAGAGCTGAAGCATGATGAGACGTATCGCTGTATTGACCAGTGGAGGAGATGCTCCGGGTATGAACGCCGCTATAAGGGCTGTGGTCCGGACTGGGCTGGACAAGGGCTGGGAAGTCTTAGGAGTCCGTAATGGCTTTGCCGGCCTTATTGCCGGAAACTTTATATCCTTAGGAGCTCGCGATGTGGGAGGCATTATCCAGCGAGGCGGCACCATGCTGGGCAGTGCACGCTGTCCCGAGTTTAAGACCGAAGACGGACGTCTGAAGGCACTGCACCAACTTAATGAACGCAATATAGAAGGGCTGATCGTCATCGGTGGCAATGGTTCACAAACCGGTGCCCATTCTCTGTTTCAACTGGGTTTCCCAGTGGTCGGAGTGGCTTCAACAATTGACAACGACCTTTACGGGTCCGAGGTTACTATAGGCGTAGACACTGCCCTTAATATTGCTCTAGAAGCTATTGACCGACTGAAGGTTACCGCTTCATCCCACCAAAGAGCATTTCTGGTGGAAGTCATGGGGCGTGACTGTGGTTATCTGGCACTGATGACCGGGATCGCAGGCGGTGCTGAGGCTGTAATTATTCCCGAAGTAGAGACAGACCCAGATACTGTGGCTGTCGAGTTGAGCGCTGCCTATGAGCGAGGAAAAGCCCATGCCCTAGTAGTAGTTGCCGAAGGTGCTCGCTACAATTCTGAGGCTATGGCGCGACACTTTGCTGAGCATCGAGACAAGCTTGGCTTTGATCTGCGGATTACCATTTTAGGTCACGTACAGCGGGGTGGCACACCTACTGCTTTCGATCGACTTCTTGCTACACGGGTAGGCGCAGCAGCAGTAGAGCACCTTATCCATGGAAAGCACGGTTTTCTGATAGGGCTTCTTAAAGGTGATATTGCAGCGACACCTTTGCCTGAGGTAGTCACCAATCAGAAACCCCTTGATCTACACCTGCTGGAGCTAGCAAGGGTATTGGCAAAATAAGAATAGGAGGTTTAATGATGCAAACCCAAAGTAACATTCACAGTCGGTACGGTCTGGAGAACCATGGAATTCAAAACGTCAACGTAGTCTACTGGAATCTTCCTACTCCCTTGCTTTATGAAGAGGCCATCCGCCGTCGAGAAGGACGCCTGGCTCATCTTGGTTCATTAGTGGTGCGTACTGGACAGCATACAGGACGCTCACCAAACGACAAGTTCATAGTTCGTGAACCCTCCACTGCTGAGAAAGTCTGGTGGGGCAAAGTTAATCAACCGATGGAACCCGATCGTTTTGAAACACTCCATCGGAGACTACTTGCTTATTTGCAGGGCAAAGACCTATTCGTTCAGGATTGCTTTGCAGGAGGCGATCCACTCTATAGAATGCCCATTCGTATCATGTCAGAAACCGCTTGGCATAGTTTATTTGCACGTAACATGTTCATTCAGGCAACCCCTGATCAACTCAAGAATCATGTTCCTCAATTTACCGTACTCCACGCGCCGAATTTTCATGCTTTACCAGAAGTTGACGGTACACGCTCTGAGGTATTCATCGTAATTCACTTTGGTCTGCGACTTGTGCTGATCGGTGGTACGCACTACGCAGGGGAAATAAAGAAGTCCATCTTTACTGTGCTAAACTACCTGCTTCCGCAACAAAACGTCCTTTCTATGCACTGCTCAGCAAATATCGGCACTAATGGAGACGTTGCAATTTTCTTCGGTCTCTCTGGAACAGGCAAGACAACCCTCTCAACTGATCCCGCTCGTAAATTGATAGGAGATGATGAGCATGGATGGAGTGAACGCGGCGTATTTAATTTTGAAGGCGGTTGCTATGCTAAAGTAATCAGACTCTCACCCAAGGACGAACCAGAAATTTATGAGACTACGCGTCGCTTTGGAACAATCCTAGAAAATGTTGGCTTTAACAGTGCCACCGGCCGAATAAACTTGGACGATGATTCACTCACAGAAAACTCACGTGCTGCCTACCCGATAAACCACATTCCTAATGCAAAGCGTGACGGTATTGGTGATCACCCAAAAAACATAATAATGCTTACTGCTGACGCCTTCGGTGTGCTCCCTCCCATCGCAAAACTTACCCCTTCACTGGCCATGTATCATTTTCTATCCGGATACACTGCTAAAGTTGCTGGGACAGAAAAAGGGGTTACCGAGCCACAAGCCACTTTCAGTCCATGTTTTGGCGCCCCATTCATGGCACTTTCACCGGTAGTTTATGCAAATCTACTTGGTGAAAAAATCTCCCGTCACAAAGTTAATGTCTGGCTGGTAAACACGGGCTGGAGTGGTGGTCCATACGGAGTAGGCCAACGGATAAAGATAGGCTATACCCGAGCCATGGTGCGTGCCGTATTAAGCGGAGCCCTAGATAGTCTATCAAAGGTCCCAGATCCGAATTTTGACATCGCCGTTCCCGCTACTTGTCCGGATGTGCCATCGGAGATTCTCAATCCTCGCAATACGTGGACTGACAAACCAGCTTACGACACGCAAGCTAGGAAGCTCGCTGCAATGTTTGTAGAGAATTTTAAAGCCTTTGCTAACCAGATTTCGGCTGATGTAAATGCTGCCGTGCCACAGGTGAAATAGGTACTAATTTTTTATAAGGAGGGAATTGCTATGGGATATAAGAAAGTACGTGTTGCCGTCAATGGCTACGGCGTTATCGGAAAGCGAGTGACCGATGCGGTCAAATTGCAGTCCGACATGGAACTCATCGGTATAGCCGATGTCGTGAGTGACTACAGGGTTAAGACTGCAACGGTTCTTGGTCTTCCCATATTCACCTCGCTACCAGAAAAGTTTGATGTCATGAAATCCGCTGGGATTCCAGTGGCAGGTACCTTGGACGATTTAATAGCAAAAGTGGTTGTTGTAGCGGATTGTACGCCTAAGGGCATTGGTGCAAAAAACATGGAACGCTATAGAAAGGCCGATGTAAAGGCGATCTTTCAGGGAGGAGAAAAACATGACCTGACTGGTCACTCCTTCGTAGCTCAAGCTAATTATGAAACAGCTCTGGGACGGGACTCGACACGAGTTGTCTACTGTAACACTACAAGTATTGTACGCACCTTGACTGCTCTGCGAGACGCTGGCATGTTAAAGAAAGCCCGGGGGTACTGATACGCCGTGCTACCGATCCTTAGGAATCAGACCACAGTGGGATTATGAACACCGCGTGGTACCGGAATCTGATATTCCTAGTCATCAGGGACCTGATGCTCAGACCGTGGTACCAGAACTAGACGTAGTTACTATTGCTGCTAAGGCTGCACACACCCAAACCCATAATCACTATTGGATAGTAGAGCTGACTCGTCCCGCAAGCCGTGAAGATGTGCTGGAAGCTTTTGGAGCCGCACCTCGCATCGCTTTCATCCGTATGAGTGATGGAATCGTAGCTCTTAACAGCACTATTGAATTGATGAAAGATTTGGGTCGTCCCCGCGGCGACATGTGAGAGGTTGCCCTATGAGAAGACGTTTTGACTGTAAGTGGAAATGAAGCTTATTTTACATATCAGGTTTATAATGAGGCTATCGTTGTTCCTGAGACGATAGATGCTATCCGTGCCCTAACGGCTATTACAAAGGATGGGCGAGAATCTATTCGGATTACTGACAAGTCCCTTGGTATGCGTCATGACTTTTTAATTAACAATGGAGAGAAATTACAAAAAGGTGGCTATAATGACAAAAGACCCTGTTTGCGGAATGGAGATCGAAGAAAGTTCAGCTTTCTCATCGCACACGATTGAGGGCCAAACGTATTATTTTTGCTCGAAGGCGTGCGAAGAGAAATTTCTAGCTGATCGGAGAAAATATACTGTCGAACCAACCGCGAAATCCCAAGCTGTGGACACAGGGTCGGCTACCGAGCGACTGCTACGATGGACTCCTTCGGCAACTACTGGCGTTGGATCTCCAGCGGATACTGTACGTATTGAGATACCGATCTTTGGGATGACATGCTCTGCTTGTTCGGGAACCATTGTAAAAACACTTCAAGAAGTAAGAGGAGTCCGGCGTGCTATGGTAAATCCTGTTACAGAGCGTGCTCACATCTGGTATGATCCGAGCGCAGTCAATGTGCTGGATCTCTATAAGGCGATCAAAGACGCAGGTTATCAGACAGGCACGAGTGCTCTACGTCTCCGCATCCAGGGCATCTACTGCTCGGGGTGCATTACACAGATTGAAAAAGCGTTAAAGAACGTACCGGGTGTGGTGGCGGCGACGCTTAATCCGGCGACCGAGGAAGCTACCGTTGAGTACTCGCCAGATTCAATCAACATGAAGAAACTCAATGAGGCAGTTGAATCGGTCGGTCCATACAAAGCCATTGACTCAACGGCACCGACTCCTGAAGCCGTTTACAAAGAGGAAGATGACTCTGCAAAAGAATATCGCCAACTTATGCGCAAGTGGTGGTTCGGCGCGGTGGTTGGGGTCTTTACTATGATTATCTCGTACCCTCAGCTCTTCCCCGGACTCCGTGACGCGCTGCCTCACGGTAGCCCACAGTTACGCTATCTATGGATGTTTATGGGTTTAGCATCTTTAGCAGTGATGATATACAGCGGCAACCAATTCTTTATCGGTATGTGGGAGTCGCTAAAAAGTCGTACGGCCAATATGCACACGCTCATTGCTATCGGTACCGGTGTGGCCTGGATCTATTCGACCATTGCTGTGCTTTTCCCACAAATTTCCCCTTCGAGGGAAATGGCGGATGTCTATTATGATGTAACCGTTGTGGTGACAGCTTTGGTAGTACTGGGCTTGGCTATGGCAATTCAAATCAGCCGGGCTACAATGCGAAATGTCTATCAGAATCTGCTTGGCGCTTTTATCTACAACACAGTTGGTATCCCGGTGGCATTGGGCGCTCTTTATCCATTCTTCGGCGTGCTTCTTTCTCCATTGATGGCTGCGGCCGCTATGTCATTCAGTTCGGTGACCGTGATCGGCAATGCCAATCGGCTCAAGCGATTCAAACCGAAAGGAGTGTGAATCAGATGACACCAGACAAAATCTTTGTGACACTGGGTGGATTAGGGGTTATCGCTTTCATAGTATGGTTCTTCTGGATGGGAAAACGGGAGGGCATTAGGGCTGGTGTAACTTCCTCTGGCTATCAAGAAGTGATGGTACGTGTTAAGGGAGGTTACACACCGGATATTATCGTAGTAGAGCACGGCAAACCTGTGCGCCTCAACTTTCGTCGTGAAGAGACTGCATCCTGCTCTGAGATGGTGATCTTCGCTGACTTCAACAAGAGTGCGAAATTGCCTACTGGGGAGACCGTGTCTATAGAGCTTCCCGCGGCTAAACCGGGCGAGTATGAGTTTAGCTGTCAGATGGGTATGTTTCGCGGAAAACTGATAGTAAAGTAGGAGGAATATAATATGAATACTAAACAACAATCTCAGGGAAGGAGTTGGCTTAGTTCGCCAATGGGTCTTGTACTATGCGGGTTCCTTATCATTGCCGCCTTCTTCCTGTTTACCGAGCACAGGGCTCATGTACTTGGCATACTGCCGTATGTGTTATTGCTGCTTTGCCCGATACTACACCTTCTTATGCATAGAAAACATGGCGGACACGGCGGAAGCAATGGAGGACATACTGATCATATCGAAGGACATAAGCACAATCCTGAAGGAGGTAAGCAATGAGTAATAATATACCCGCATACGGCCTCTGGTCCTTAGTAATAATCAACTCCTTGGTGTTCATCATTTTTGCATTCAGCTTCACGCGTCCACGTACCTCCCGTGACTGGAGGTCATTCGGAGCCTTCTCGGCTTTTATTGTCGCGCTGTTTGTGGAAATGTACGGATTTCCCTTGACTATTTACCTCCTATCAGGCTGGTTGCAAAGTCGCTTTCCACAGCTCAATCCTTTTTCGCACGAAGCAGGTCACCTTTGGGAGACATTACTAGGCTGGAGAATTGATCCCCATCTCAATCCCATCCATATACTTAGCAACTTGCTCATTCTCGGAGGATTCATCTTGCTCTCCGCCGCCTGGAAGGTGCTTTACGAAGCACAGCGTAATCGCACCCTAGCTGTTAGTGGTCCATACGCTTGGGTACGCCATACACAGTATGACGGTTTTATTCTTATCATGCTTGGCTTTCTGTTACAGTGGCCGACGATACTGACGCTTATAATGTTTCCCGTTCTGGTCTATATGTATGTTCGATTAGCTCGCATGGAGGAACGCGAAGTATTTGCGGAATTTGGAGATGAATACGGTCGATATGCTGCTACCACTCCAGCTTTTTTCCCACGGCTGAGTAGAAAAGCCTATGGCGTACAATCAAATCAATAGGAGGTTTATCATGAAGCTTGATACCCGAGCGTTTGCAATTGCCGTGGGAGTTGTCACGGCGGCGGTCTCTACGATCTGCGCATTCTTTGTCGAATTGGCGCCGGAAGCGGCTGAGACATTCTTCGGATACCTCTTCCATCTTGACCTGACTGGCTTATCAAGGACAATAAGTTGGGGAGGGTTCTTCATCGGCCTCATAGGCTCTTTTCTGGGAATGACTCTTGTGGGCGGTGCGGTTGCTTGGCTTTATAATAGTCTCACCCGAGGGTAAAAAAGCAATTAAATGAATACCTACCAAATATTTAAGCTACTTGCATTACGCCAAAAATTGCGTAAGCGTTATAAATGGACTCGCAAAGAACTTGAGCAGTATCAGGGTAAAGCATTAAGAGATTTGCGGAAATTTGCGTATTCAAATTCACCATTTTATAAAAAATTTCATGATGGATTTATGGATCGTCCCTTAGAAGAACTTCCTATACTTAGCAAGACTGAACTCATGAAACACTGGGATGAGCTTGTTACAAATAGGTCTGTTAAACTCGCCGATGTTCAAGATTTCCTCAAACATCTTCGAAGAAATGAATTATTTAGGAATAAATATTATGTCTCTTCTACTGCGGGCAGTACTGGTTTGAGAGGTGTTCTTATCTATGATTTAGAGGAATGGATGACTGTATTAGCTTCTTAAATAAGGGCAAATGATTGGGCTGATGTGCAGGCAGGTTTGACGAAAAGGTTGTAACTTGCCATCGTGAGCACAAGAACTCCCTGGCACCAATCGGCTCTCGTAGGTGCAACGTTAAAAAGCTGGTTTTTTTCCTACGCTACGTATTGACTCTACTGAATCAATTGCACAAATTGTTATGAAACCGAATGATTTCCAGCCCGAGTCTTTAATCGCATACGCGAATATGTCGAGGCAACTTGCACAAGAACAGATTGCAGGCAATCTTCATATTTCCCCTCAGGCTGTTTTTTGTGCTTCGGAGGTCTTAACAAAAGATTCAAGGAAACTCATACACAAAGATTGGGGTGTTCAGCCATTTAATGTTCATGCCACAACGGAAACAGCGGGCATTGCTTCTGAATACACTCAGCACACTGGGCTGCATATGTACGAAGACCTTGTTATAACCGAGGTTGTTGATGAACAAAGCAAACCCGTTAAGCCGGGTGAATATGGTGCAAAATTATTGGTTACCGTTTTATTCAGCCGCACGCTACCTTTAATTCGGTATGAAATAGATGACAGCGTTCGTCTTTCTTCCTATGGATGCGCCTGCGGTCGTCCATTTGCGTTACTTGATGATATACAGGGAAGAATGGAAGAAGCCATTCATTTGACGAATCAACCTGACGGCGTTATTACCATACAGCCGAATTTTTTTCATAATATCATGGAGCTATTCCCAGTGGGTGGCTGGCAAATAATTCAGGAGTCAAATAATACTCTTAGAGTATTAATCGTTGACCCTAGTCCAGACTTTAACGAGGTAAACTTACGGAGAACCATTTCAACAGAACTCGAAAAACAATGGGTTAATAGGCCGTCAGTGAAGGTTGAGTATGTTGCATCGTTAGATCGAACGGATTTAGGAAAGACATTTTTAATTAAATCGTCTATTGGAAATAGGAATCGAACAGCGATTTAGTTCCTATGGCGGAAATATAACCATGAAAAATCAGGATGACAAAACAATAGAGGAAGAAGAGTATTACTTAATCGTAAAAAGAGCGTTTGAAATACTGGCTCTTTTTACGATATTGTGACTGCACCCATCTCAAGAGTAAGGGGTAAAGTAGTGAATTTTACTAATGCAAGAAATGGTTCAAGAATACTAGATGTCGGTACTGGAACAGGGAAGCAAGCTTTTGCATTTGCGAAAAAGGGTTATGATGTTATTGGTATTGACTTGTCGGAAGCTATGCTTGAAGTTGCCAACAAGAAAAATAAATACGAAAATGTGAAATTTGAAGTCGCCGATGCTATAAATCTACCATTTGTGAATAACAGCTTTGATGTTTCTTGCGCGTCCTTTGTCTTACATAATATGCCTTTGACTATAAGAGAAAAAGCATTGAAAGAAATGGTCAGAGTTACCAAACCAAAAGGAATGATAGTGATTATTGATTATGCTCTGCCTAAGAACGGGGTTCGTAGATTTTTGATTTATCATTTTGTTAAACTCTACGAAGGTAAATACTATTTAGAATTCATAAAATCTGACCTTGAAGCGTTGCTCAGAAAATCAGGGATCGAGATAAAAGAGGAACTTCCAGTCTTGCTTGGAGCTGGAAGAATCTTAAAAGGAATAAGGATGGACGATGATAGCTACTCTGATGTCTGACCTCATTAAATCGAACAGCTTTAGGGAAAATATTTTTAATTAAATCGCTAAAATTATTCCTTATAGCTAGGTTAGATGATAATTTCATATTTGCAAAAATAAACGCTCGAAAATATTTGGCACGTGAGGTCAACATGGAAATAACTTTTCTGGGTGCTACGGGCACTGTGACCGGCTCAAAGTACTTGGTCGCTACCGGATCTAAATTTGTACTGCTGGACTGCGGTCTGTTCCAGGGGTTTAAACAATTACGCTTGCGTAACTGGGCACCTTTGCCAGTGAACCCAAAACTCATTGATGCTGTCATCTTGACTCATGCCCATATTGATCACAGTGGTTATATTCCTCTACTGGTAAAGAAAGGCTATCGTGGCAGGATATATTGCACTTCTGCCACGCGCGACTTGTGCGCAATTCTGTTGCCTGATAGCGGTCATTTACAGGAGGAGGAGGCAAAGTATGCTAACAAACACGGGTATTCCAAACATAAACCCGCCCTCCCCCTCTATACAGAGAAAGATGCTGAGTTGTCGCTTCGGCGATTCACTCCCATTGACTTTGGACGCAACTTTAATCTTGGCGATAATCTGATTACTCACCTGAGTCCGTCTGGACATATCCTAGGTTCTGCATTTGTTTTGTTGAGAGATTCTCGGACTTCAATATTATTTTCAGGCGATATCGGACGCCCGAATGATCCCATAATGATAGCCCCATCAATTGTCCGTAAAGCGAATTATCTGGTGATTGAGTCGACCTATGGTGACCGTCGTCACGACCCTACCGATCCTCAGGTAGCTTTGGCCAGTATTATCAACCGAACGATAAAACGCCGTGGAGTAATTGTGGTTCCTGCATTCGCCGTCGGTCGTGTACAAAGCTTGCTCTACTATATCCATGTGTTGAAAAAGTTAAAGGCGATACCCAATATACCGGTATTTCTTAACAGCCCCATGGCCGCAAACGTCAACCATGTCTTTCAAGATCATCTGGGTGAACACCGTTTGACACCTGCTCAGTGCGACGCAATGTGCAATGCTGCGCATATTGTCAACAGCGTGGAAGAGTCCAAAGCGCTGAATAACAGGAAAGGTCCGATGATTGTGATTGCAGCCAGCGGCATGGCCACAGGCGGTCGGGTTTTGCATCATCTTGAGGCATTTGCTCCTGATCCGCGCAATACGATTCTCTTTGTCGGGTTTCAGGCGGGCGGCACACGCGGAGAAGCTATTGTTAATGGTGCCGAGTCAGTGAAGATTCATGGTAAGTATGTGCCTGTTCGTGCGGAAATTACAATCATTGACAATCTATCGGCCCATGCAGACTATGCGGAAATTATGGATTGGCTTGGTCATCTCGATGCCCCACCCCGGCAAACTTTTATCACTCATGGCGAACCTGTTGCGGCAGATGCACTACGACATCGAATCGAAGAGCAACTTAATTGGAACTGCCGAGTGCCTGAATATCAGGAGATGTTTAGGCTGAGATGAAATAGGGTTGGAGGTTATGTACTTGGTTAGTTATCCCAAGTCGGTTACAGAGATGGTTATTAGGACAAATTGACATGAACAATAATAGGCATATTAGAATATCCCATTCCCTACGGCTTCGCCGACTGGGTATTGATACTTACCAAGAAGCTGTTATCTACATGCATCGTGACTGTCACGTATGTCGCTCGGAAGGCTTTGAGGCGCAGGCACGCATACATGTTAAGCTTGGTGATCGCTCTATTATCGCCACGCTTAATGTTATTACTACTGACCTGTTGGCACTGGATGAGACGAGTTTGTCGGAAGCAGCATGGTATCTTCTTGGAGCACAGGAAGGAGATCAGGTCGAGCTATCCCATCCTCCACCTCTGGAGTCCTTAAGCCATGTGCGCGCCAAGGTCTATGGAAAACGGCTCGACGCTGCTGCCATGAATGCAATCGTGCGCGACATTGTAGCTGGCATATACTCGGATGTCCATCTATCATCGTTCATCTCGGCATGTTCTGGAGACCACCTTGATCGCCAGGAGATAGTAGCGCTCACTCAGGCGATGATTAATGTGGGAGAGCGACTTGATTGGGGACATATTCCAGTCATGGACAAACATAGTGTTGGAGGCCTGCCAGGAAATCGTACAACCCTGATTGCCGTACCGATCATTGCAGCTTATTGCTTGAAAATACCAAAGACTTCTTCTAGAGCAATTACGTCTCCTTCTGGTAGCGCGGATACTATGGAGACACTAGCGCCGGTTAGACTAGACATAATGACTATACGCAGGGTAGTGGACCGTGAAGGAGGATGCATAGTATGGGGTGGCGCAGTTGGCTTGAGTCCAGCCGATGATACGTTGATTCGCGTTGATAGGGTTTTGGATTTAGATAGCGAAGGGCAATTGGTGGCCTCCGTGTTATCCAAGAAAGTTGCAGCCGGTTCAACCCATGTGGTTTTAGACATTCCCGTTGGACCGACGGCAAGGTAAGGAGTTTAGAGGCGGCCAGAACTTTGAGCACTCATCTTATGGAGGTCGGGCATATGATCGGCCTTGAAGTGCGGATAGTTGTCACCGATGGTTCTCAACCAGTTGGTCGGGGTATTGGGCCAGCGCTTGAAGCACGCGATGTACTCTCTGTATTGTGTGGAGAGGAAGATTCTCCACAAGACCTACGTGAGCGTGCACTGCTTCTAGCTGGCCATATTCTGGAACTTTCATCTGGTATTCCTTTAGGTAAAGGTCAAGTGCTTGCTCAAGAGATCCTTGATGACGGACGTGCTTGGCGCAAATTTCAGGCAATCTGCGAGGCTCAGGGTGGTATGCGTGAGCCGCTACGCGCTGGGTACTCATTACGTTGTAACCTCAACTCGCAGGGGACACATTGTCAGTATTGATAATCGCCGCTTGGCGCGGGGCGCAAAACTCGCCGGTGCACCCAGCGCACAGGCAGCCGGTCTCGAACTGCATACACGCATCGGTACAACAGTCGAAAAAGGACAGCCACTGTTTACCGTGAATGCCGAAACACCAGGAGAGTTGTCCTATGCATTGGCTTATGTGGATGCCAATCCAAACATTTTACAGGTGGAGAAAACGATATGAATCTTTTTGTTGAATTTATGAGTAACAAAAAGATTGCTTACAAAAATATACAGTGGAATTGCAGTCATTAACACGCAAAATCGGGAAAATCTTAATGAATTTTACTCCGCCAGATGACTAATGCCCAAATCTAATATTTAATCATTCGTTCAGCCATCGGATAAAGCCTTCCTAAGCAGATCTTCTGCTTTTGCTACCGCTTGTTCCTCCATTTTATTGATATCTATTGTATCTTTACTCAGATAGAACGTACATTCAATTCTGCTAGCTTCTCCTGTTCCCTCATCAAAGAGGTCTGCGTAAACTTGCACCCTATACTTTCGGACACCCTCGTGAATCGCAACTTTCCATAACTTAAATTTACTCGCTGTTTTCATCTTTTCTGTTCAAGTGTATTAACACGATGTAACAGTGTTCGACACTTTCAGAATTCCGGAGCTGCCTGGGTCATGGAACTCTCTAACAAAATTTATAGATTCTCCTCTTTATGTATGCTCCCTTTATATAGAGAAACAGAATACCGCTTACACCCTTTCCAGTTCTTGTTTTCTTCTTCAAAATATGTGCAAATTGTATGCTACAAGATTTTCAAAATTTATCAGTACATCTTGAGATTTTGTTTACCAGAAGGTGTCCGATATTCCGACATCTTACGAACTATCCTTGATTCCATTTTTAATATTTAACCCCGATTATATTTATTTCCTCCGTTGCCTAAAAATATGAACATTAGATTTAGGGACTATTATATTACTGCATCTTATAGATACTCTTGAGCGCGAGATGTTTATAAAAAGAATAAGATTAATTTGATCCTAATCAGCTTTGAACCCGCATTATTCTCCGGAATTAATTTGATTTTGATGACTCGGATATAAGGGGGAGCAAAATACCAAAATTGAAGGGGGTAACTAAACATTCGATCTCTTATTAAAGTTTACACAATAATTGCCTTTAAAGAATTCGTAGCTTGCAGTGGGAATATACAATGATTGCCCCTTTGGCGGTGTTAACTCACCCCAACAAAAATTAGAACCGCAGAAAAGTCCTGCCAACCTTCGCTATGTATTTGGGGTCATTTATAATTTGCTTTAAAGCAAAGATACAACTTATGAGTTGATTTTTGGGTCGCATGACAGATAAGTATTAATTTCTTTTATTCCTAAGCGCATACAACACAGCGGTCGGTGTACGGTAGCGCTTTAAGCCGTTTTATCGGAATTTTCTCTTTGCAGACTACACAAATTTCATATTCATTTCGCTTAATGCGTTCAAGGGCATTGTAGATCTGATTAAGTTCGGCACGTGCGGCTTCATCCAAGACATCAAGTACGTCATCGCTCTCACGTTCCAAAGCTTGCTCTTCAGAATCCTGAGGATGGGGCTTTCTGATATCTTGCTCGACTATGTTGATACGCCGCTCAAGTTCATTACGCCTCATCTTGAGCAGCTTAATAATTTCTTTATACTCCGCCATAACTTTCTCCGGATAGTTATTTGTTTTTTAAACTTAAACTAATTAACTATAAGTAACTTTGTCGAATTTAGATCAGAAAAGAGGTTACCATAAATCTAATGAATGAGAAAATGAACCCTATCTAATATTGATTTAAGAAGATAATCCTAAGCGTTAGGATTTGAGTATGAGAAATTAAGTCAGTACTCGGTATAACTAAATTTCCTAATAATCTCATTTTCTTTTAGAAGATAATGAAGCATCAGAATTATCCTGGAAGACATCTTGGAAGAAATCAAACTCCTAAATCTGATTTGATCATGAGAAACGTCATTATATCCCTTCTGGTTATTATCCCAACGAGTTTCCCGGTATCAACTATAGGAATTCTCCCGAGCTCGTTTCTCATAAGCAAATTAAGTGCACTTAAGGCCTCGTCATCGGGACTAAGAACCGGAATCTCAGGAGCTTTTACCATTATGTCTCCTACTTTCTTTTCATGCCAGCTATCTTTCGGCAAATCTTTTACCTGCTTTATTGAAATCATACCTACCAGTTGTCCCCCATCACTTACCACAGGAAAACTCACAAAGAGATAATGATAAAAATAATTCTGAACAAGATCATTTAAAGAAAGAGACTCAGGTACGGAAATAACGTTCGAGGTCATAATGTTTTTAACCTTCGCTCCAGATAAAACGTCCCGGAGGATGGTCATTTGGTATCCTGAGCTTGCAGCTTGGTTTAAAAAAAGCCCAATAAAGATAAACCAGATTCCACCAATAAGATTTCCAAAGAAAATGCTTACCAATCCAAGCAACATCAAAGCTATTCCGAATCTACTGCCTATTTGACTTACGATATATGTGGCTTTTTTTACATCCTGCCACCTGTTCCAAAGATAGGCTCTAAGTATCCTCCCCCCATCAAGAGGAAAACCGGGAATCATATTGAAAACAACAAGAGCTATGTTTATGAAAGCGAGGTAGTTGAATACTGCAAAAAGCCGTTTATCATCTGATGCAAAATCCGATTTTGCTAAAATCCAGAAGATAACTGCTAGCATAAAACTACAAATCGGACCGGCAATGGCTATATTAAACTCCGTCTTTGCACTTCGTGGTTCCTCAGAAATCTGAGCCACACCGCCAAAGATAAAAAGAGTGATTTTTGGAACTGCTATACCCGATTTTTGTGCGACATAAGAATGTGAAAGTTCGTGGAGAAGAACACAGACAAAAAGAAGAATCGCTGAAACAGCACCCATAATCCAATAAGTTGTTTTCCCCAATCCCGGGTACTCATGTGGGAAATAGCCAGATGCCAAGCTCCACATAACAAGGATAAAAACAATCAACCATGAGTAATCAATCCAGAGTTCGATTCCAAAAATCTTAGTTAGTTTTACTCCATTTCCAAACATATTGGCACCTTCTTACGCAAGTCCATCTTAAGTCTATGCAAAACATTTTATGTATAAGCCTTTCATTTTACCGTTATTTTGCTGAAAATAAACTCTTGTCAAAAAATTTTCTCTAAATTTCTTTTACTTGTCACAATGATAATAGGACCTTTCCGTTTGTTGCCAAAAGGTCAAATTTCGATTGTATTTAAAGTCTTCCCAAGAAAAGTCAAACGAACTCTTAGGCAGTTCTCAAACCCGGTGGCTTAACGTAGAATGGGTTTCAAGTGCAGGGTCTTTATCGAGCTCTCTTTTTAAGACGATACAGTTCAGTCTTAGGATAAATACTTCTCGCTATATAGTTAGAACTTCCTTTCTGCAAAAATTAATAGTTGGAAGGGAGTTTCTATTTATAGAAAGTCTTAATTTGTGATACAATCAAGCTCATGCATAAAGTAAGATAAATTTTTAAAACACCTAATATCAACTTAAGGTTTGTAAAAAATTAAGAATGAAAGGATATACAGATGAGAAGGATAAGAAAACCAACACAGAAAAAAGCTGACAAACCTCAAAAGAAGAAAGTTATAAAACCCTACGACCCAACTGAACCTGTGAAGGCGTATATGACCCGTAACCCATCAGTTTTATCTTCCGATACGGGAGCCAAAACAGGCTTCTGGATTTTACAAACGAAGGGATTTAAACAACTTCTTGTAATAGACCGGGGAAAACTTGTAGGTATCGTTAGTGACAGAGATTTTCGTAGACCGCAATTTGGAGACAAGCCCTCAGACGAGGTTGAATATTGGGAAGAATATTACAGGATTAGTGACTTATATAAGATAAGAGATATAAGGACATCTAACGTCGTCACTATTAACGAAAACGCTCCTTTGATTGATGCAGTTCGGGTATTTAAACAGAAGAAATTCAACGCCCTTCCCGTACTTTCGGAGTCAGGAAAGTTGGTAGGCATATTAACCGTGCATGATATTCTTTCTTCCTTAATGAGTTCCTATAAATATAAAAAATAATGAATAGGAACAAATCATATTTATTGTAGATTTGCAAATGGAAAAAAACTTAAGCTTTGGATGGGTTACCGAAGAGAACATGGCGCTCCTTACAGACCTCTACGAGCTTACTATGGCTCAAAGTTACCTAAGAGGTGAAAGGAATGAGATGGCAACTTTTGACCTATTTGTGCGTCATCTTCCACTAAACCGTTCTTTCCTCGTGAGCGCCGGGCTTAAGCAGATCCTTCTTTTCCTCGAGAGAATGAGTTTTACAGATGACACGATTCATTATCTCAAGAAATTAAACATGTTCAGCAATGATTTTCTGGATTACCTTAGAAAGTTTAAGTTTACAGGTACGGTATACGCGATTCCCGAAGGGGAAATTTACTTCCCAAACGAACCTACCGTCGTAGTAACAGCTCCTAGAATAGAGGCCCAGATTGTTGAAACATTTCTCTTAAACACCTTTAACTTTGAGTCCCTTATCGCTTCAAAGGCCGCAAGGGTAGTAATTGCCGCAGAGGGACGAGCAGTTGTGGATTTTTCTCCGCGAAGAGACCATGGAGCCGATGCAGCAATGAAAGCTGCAAGAGCATCTTACATAGCGGGATGTGCAGGAACATCAAATGTTCTTGCCGGTAAGGAATTTGGAATTCCTGTATACGGGACTATGGCACATTCCTATGTTATGTCCTTCAAAACCGAGATCGAGTCTTTTAGGGAATTTGTCAAGGATTTTCCGGATAATTCTGTGCTTCTTATTGATACGTATGATGTAATAGAAGGATCAAAAAATGCAATCCTCGTAGGAAAAGAGATGGAAAAAGAAGGGAAAAAACTAAAGGGAGTAAGGATTGATTCCGGTGATTTGGCCGAGCTTTCCCAAAAAGTGAGGCGAATGCTAGATGACGCAGGTCTAGATTATGCAATGATCATGGCAAGCGGAGACCTGAATGAGTATCGTATAAAGGAACTAATCAGAAGAGGGCTCAAGGCTGATGTCTTTGGAGTAGGGACTGAAATGGGTACATCAAAAGATGCTCCAGCTCTTGGGGGTATATATAAACTCGTGGAAGATAATTTTGGCCCTAGAATGAAATTCTCAGAGGATAAAGTTACACTCCCAGGAAAAAAATCCTTATTCAGAATTCTCAGGACCGATGGAAAATTTGAAAAAGACCTGATCACGCTTCATGGAGAAAAACCCGACTCAAAAGACGCTTATCCGCTTTTAGTAAAGGCAATGGAAAACGGAAAGATAATTTCTGACTTGCTCCCACTCTCAAATATAAGAGAGAGGTTTAGGGAAAGCCTAGAGAGGCTTCCCGATGAACTTAAAGAAATAGATGAGGTGCATGAATACCGGGTAGAGATCAGTCCGTTACTAAAAAGTCTCATGAGAGAAATTAGGTCGAAGATGACGTAATATTAGAAAATAATACTGTAAGGACTGGAATTTTCCGTTACCATTTCCAAGTCCAACCGAAACCTTACCCGATGGTGTTAGGTCGTTTGCCGCTATAAGATCATGAAAGCCATATCCATTTGAAAAACCATCTCCATCTGTATCTTCGTTAAAGCCAGGAGTGCCGTCGTTGTCAGAATCTGTATTTGTTGGACTTAAGCCCAGTGCAACCTCGATGCCATCTCGTAACCCATCTCCACGGGTGTCTGGATCTAAGGGTTACTCCCCTTGCAACTTCATCACCATCAAATAGGTTATCTCCATCGATGATCGGAGTTAGGTGGATTGGTATTCTGACTAATCTCAACGCTGTCCTTAAGACCGTCTCCGTCAGTGTCTGTAATCTGGAAAAGAGTCCCCGCTTGATACTCTTGGAAGTTAGTGAGACCATCCCTATCCGGGTCTAGTCCAACGTCGGATGGATCATTGGGATTAAAGAATTTGTAGAAAACGCCTATGAAAGGGTTCTTAAAAAATTCAAATAAAAGATGGGAAACATCTTAATCATCGTTGAGGACTTTTCCACCCTGTCCGTTGCCGTTAGTAAATAGGTCTTAAGAATAAAGAGTTAGAATTGCTTACCCTGCACTTGGATGATTTGAGCCTTCCTCTGTGTAACGCCTATTTACGTTGAGCAAATTCTAAACCTCACCTAGGCTAGACTTTCTTGGACAAATCCGAACCTTTCAGTTGGCATCTGCGTCTTGGAACCCCAGATGGTGACGACTGCGATTGCTAAGACAACAATCCATATAGACCTGTATAAAATGTATTCGTCCCTCAAAGTTAGGAACTCACCCGTGAAGTTCACCGCGAATAGAATATTTTTATATTTACATTTGGATAAAGTCCTAACCTTCTAACCTTGCAATTTTTCTTCGTCACGAATTATCGTTTAAAGATTGTAGAAAATTTTTGTTGCAACAATCTATTCCAGGTGAGATAATTTTGACAAAAATTATGTTTGATTAAACAACTAAGAAAACACAAAAATACTATCCCTTAATTACAGCAACAGGTCTCAGGCGAGCAACCTTCTTTGCAATTCCTGCCTCATGTATTACATCTACGACCTCGTTAACGTCTTTATACGCTTCCGGCGA